>CAZXRM010000167.1:0-3424 GCA_964642595.1 uncultured bacterium | reverse complement strand
ATAGATATTTGATATTTATTCGTATCTGAGCGCATCAATCGGATTTAACTGGGCAGCACGGTTTGCTGGATAGATGCCAAAAAAGATGCCGACCGCTGCGGAAAAACCGATACCTAAAATTACTGTCCAAACCGGTGCAGCAGCTTTTAACGGTGATATGATTGATACTAACTTGGCGATACCCAGACCAAAACCGGTTCCGAGTAAGCCACCGATGATGGAAAGGGCGACTGCTTCAAACAGGAACTGGTATAAAATATTCCGATGGCTGGCGCCGATTGCCTTGCGTAAACCGATTTCTTTGGTGCGCTCGCTGACCGAGACGAGCATAATGTTCATTATACCGATACCGCCGACTAAAAGCGATATTGCGGCGACACCAATCATAACAATAAATGCAATGTTTGTGATATTTTTATAAATCTGACGCAGACTTTCCTGAGTATTGATGCCAAAGTCATCGGGTTTATCATAACTTAGTCCGTGTCTCCGGCGCATCAGTTCGCGAATCTGGTCAATTGCCTGTTCTAATTGTTTACTGCTTTTGGGTAATACTTGAATTGATAGCCCGCGAAAGACCGCCTGCATGCCGGTTGGTTTTGGAAATATTTTTTCATAAGTGGTCAATGGAATGATAATCAACTGGTCCTGACTGTTTCCGAGAAAACTGCCTTTGCGTCCGAGAACTCCGACGATTAACATCCGTTTGCCCCGGACATTTAAGTATTTGCCAACCGGGTCTTCAGTCGTAAATAAATTATCAACAACATAACCGCCGATCACGCAAACTGACTGCTTGCGATTATAATCTTCCTGATTGATGAATCTTCCCGCGTCAATCGTATAATTGGTTGTGTATTGCAAATCAGGGGTTGAGCCGACGACTTCAACTTCCTTGGCAGATTTGCCCATATAATTCAATGAAGCAATTTCACTGCTTTTTTGTGGGGCGACTTTGTCAACTGCCGGCAAGCGTGCGATTGCCCAGGCATCGTCAAGCGTTAATTCTTTACGCTTGGCGATTTCGGAAAAATCCATACGACCTGCGCCCCAGCTGAAGCGTTGGACAAAAATTGTGTTGGAACCGAGCGATTGTATCTGCTGCTCGACCGAATTATTCATTCCTTGAATCAAAGCCAGAATCGCAATAATAGTCATAACGCCAATGACATTGCCAAGAATAGTCAGAAACGAACGAAGGCGGTTGGTTTTTAAGATATTGAGTGAAGATTTGATTAAATCTTTAAACGACATAATTTCCTTCCTGAAGTTTACCGTCGAGCATTTTCAATTGCCTTTTAGCATAATTCGCAACCGTTGCGTCGTGCGTGACTAAAATTATCGTGTTGCCTTCTTTAGCAAGGTCATTGAATAATGCCATAATTTCTTTGCCGGTTTTGGAATCCAAGTTGCCGGTCGGCTCGTCGGCAAATACAACTTCCGGATTGTTGATTAATGCCCGTGCTACTGCAACGCGCTGCATTTCACCGCCAGAAAGTTCATTGGGACGATGATTTTTACGGTGACCTAATCCGACTCTTTCTAATATTGATTCGGTTTGCTTGGCTCTTTCTTTTGCTGAAACACCGGCATACATCAAAGGTAATTCGACATTTTTGGTTACGGATATTCTCGGCAACAGGTTAAAGGTTTGAAAAACAAACCCGATTTCTCTATTTCTTAATCGGGATAATTCCAGATCCGTAAGCGAAGTAACATCAACTCCGGATAAAAAATACTTTCCGGATGTCGGCGTATCAAGACAGCCGAGCAGGTGCATCATTGTTGATTTACCCGAACCGGATGGTCCGGTGATTGCGATGTATTCGCCTTTTTCGATATCAATCGAAACACCGCGCAATGCCTCGACAACATAATTGCCGATTTTATAATGCTTGGTTATATTTTCGGTATGAATCAACATTTATATGTGCGCTTGTTTTTACCTTATGGAACGACGCCGCATGCGAAATTGTTGTGTTTCGTGTTTGTAATTTTCCGTATCTTTTACTGTCGGTTCTGGTTTAATAGCATCACCGTCTTTAAGTTTTGCCAGAATTTTATAAGGACCGGTGACAACCTGTTGTCCGATTGACAAACCACTGGTTACCTCTATATCTGATTCGCTGGAAATACCGGTCGTAATTTCAGTCAGTTTTGCCTTACCTTTTTCCGCAACAAAACAGGTCTGGGTTTCTTTGCCTTTCAGTTTTCTGCGACCGGCGGCTTGAATTGGTATCACTAAAATGCTGTCTTTTTCACTGGTGATAATTTCGGCATTGATTGACATTCCTGGTCTGAGTTCGGTTAAGGTATTATCAAGCATCACTTCGATTTCAAAATCCGTAGTCTGGTCGGTGAGCGATGAAACCGATGTCTTGGGCATATAACCGACTTTGGTCACAACTCCGAAAAACTGCGAATCTGGAAATACATCCATTGTAATTATTGCTTCCGCGCCGATTTTGACTGACGGCACTTCGGTTTCGTCAATATTAACGATGCACATCATTTTCGATAAATCAGCAATTACCATCATTATCGTGCCGAGATTATTCATTGTGCCGAGCATCACGGTTTCACCTTCTTTAATGTTTAACTGGGTGATTTTGCCGGAAATCGGGGCAGTGATTTTAGTCTTGTCATAATTATCCTGAGCCTGCTCTAATCGGGCTTTAGCAGTTCGATATGCAGATTTGGCGGTTTCATAATCCTGTGCTGAGATTAAATTTTTAGCATACAGAGTTTCGGTGCGGGCAAAAGAGAGCGCGGTCTGTTCATATTGGGCTTGCGCTAATTCAAGGTTAGCTTTACTGCTGGTTGAATCAAGCAAACAGAGCAATTGCCCTTTAAGCACATCGTCGCCTTCTTTGACAAATAATTTAACGACCGTGCCTAATGTTTGTGATTGGATATTGACTTGGGATTCGGCTTTGAGTTGTCCGTCGCCAGAAACTTTGGATAAAATCGAACCCGGTTCAGCCGTCGCAGTCTCGACTTTCACGCCCGGTTCCTTAAAAGCGATATTCAAAACGATAATTATTATCAATAATAGAACGACACCGAAGATTATAAACAATGATTTTTTCTTTTTGGCCATCAAACTTCCAATATGGTGCAAGCACCAAATATCAAATAGTAAATATACATATCAAATATCAAAGTTTTATTTTTCGTTGGCATTATTTATACCAAGAAGGTATTCAATCAACGCATAACTCAAATATGCGTCGTACAAAGTACTGTAATATGTATTCTGGGCAGTGTTGAAATTAATTTCAGTGTTGAATAAATCTAATTGTGTGATTGCGCCTAACCGATATTGCTCTTGCGCAAGTTTTAAGAGTTCCTGATTCAGTTCCAGATTTTTTTCGGCATAAGCCAGCCGTTCTTTCGATTCCTGGAAAGTATAGACTGCATTGGT
>CAZXRM010000166.1:0-3486 GCA_964642595.1 uncultured bacterium | reverse complement strand
TTGGTGATTCGGTCTTTGATATTGACGCCTCTTGTATTGAAATAATCCAACCCTTTACAATTCAACCGCCGGTTGCCTGCACGGTCAAAGCACGTATTGTTAATTTTGGAAAAAATAATTTAATAAGTTTCCCGGTTTGTTGTTCGATTCAAGATTTTATCGGTTCCTCCTGGTACTTTCAAACAACTTGTTTTGACCTGCCAGCCGGTGAAACAACTGAAATTAATTTGATTCCGGTCTGGATTCCTTCGGATATTCCGATGGCATATCAGGCGC
This sequence comes from uncultured bacterium, assembly GCA_964642595.1. GTDB lineage: Bacteria > Hydrothermota > Tepidihabitantia > Tepidihabitantales > CAIPLT01 > CAIPLT01. The sequence continues at coordinate 3,210 of CAZXRM010000166.1, read as the reverse complement.
GGGTATGGACTGAAGCATTCGGTGATGGGAACCTGCATAATGACACGATTCAGAAAAACTTCTCGGTAAGCGCAGTTGAAGTGCTCAGTTATTGCGCAGGACCGGTTGCGGGCGAGAATTTTCCGATAAAAGAACAGGGCTGGGGAGTAAAATTCACGCCGAATTTTTATCCGGTCTTGTTTACTCAGATTGAATGTTTTCTCGGCGCATCATTGCCCTCGGTTAGTTATAAATATAAAATAAGAATTGTTGATGACGATGGTCCGAATTCAAGCCCAGGCACGACCTTATATGAAACCAGTATCATTCGCGGCAATATCGAATGGAACACGGCATACATCTCTTCCGATTCGATATTTATCACAGACGGTTCGGTCTATGTTTTTTACATTCAAGCCAACGATGTTCCTAATGCGCCATTATTATATCATGATGGTTCAAGAACTACTTCCGCTCAGTATTATAAATATTTCGACAGCACCTATGTTCAGGATTTACCAAACGGTGACTGGTTATTATTATTAACCGTGCAATATCTCGATTTAATCCGACATAATAACGATGTTCGCACTGTTTATATCTGTAACCCTAATAATGAATTTGTCCGAAGGCCTTATGATTATACGACTCAATTGCAAGCGCGGATTGAAAATATCGGCAATAACAGTCAATCTAATTTTGCCGTATTATGTTCAATCCAATCATATTTTGGCGGATTCCATCGCTATACTGAAACTGAAACTGTTCCGTTTCTTGCCTCGCAACAAGCAACAATAGTCAATTTTAGTCCGTCCTGGAATGTTCTCTATAATGAAAAAGTTAATATAATTGTAACAACGCTTCTTTTCAGCGACCAAAACCGGCTTAATGACCAGAAAGTTAAGGCATGCGAGAATGATGTCGGAAGTTTTTACTGCAAAGATTCGGCCGTAACTGGCTACAGTTGGTTTGATTCGGATTCGACTGACGGACCAACCTATAATTGGGTTGAACCCAATCTTGCTTTTCTTGCAACCAGCGTCGGAGATGACACAATTATTCCAATAACACTTCCGTTTCCCTTCAACTATTGCGATTCGGCATACACAAAAATTTATGTTTCAACCAATGGTTTTATCTCGTTCTGCAGCAATCAACCATCGGCTTATAATAATACAATCGTCCCCAGTTATGACGCACCAAACTGCGCATTGTATCCGTTTTGGGATGATTTAATTCTACCAGTTGACCAATCTGCACAAATCTATTATCAAACTGTTGGTAATGCCCCTGAACGAAAATTCGTCATAACTTGGTATAATGTTGCGCGAAAAAATAGTGATTATTCCCAACGATTAAATTTTCAGGTAATTTTTTATGAAAATGGTCAAATATTATTCCAATATAAAAACACGGTCTGCGGATTACAGCAAGCGAATTTTGGAAAAGATGCAACAATCGGAATGGAAAACTTAGACGGTTCATCCGGACTTTTATATTTATACGGTTCGGAAACCGAAATTGTAAATTGGCCTAAGAATAAACTGACTGACCATCGTGCAATTAAATTCTATCGTCCGTTCTGGGACGTAGGCACCTATACAAAACTCAGCCCGGATGATTCAATTCACCCGAGTTCAGTAACACCTCGAATTATCGTAAAAAATTACGGAACCGAAGTTGCGGAAAGCATTCATGTGTATCTAACTATCACACCTGGTTCATATAGTGCTTATCATTTTATTCCGCGGTTAATATCCGACAAACAAGATACAATATCATTTATCAACTGGGATGCTTTGACCCCTGGTACATATACTTTAAATTGTTCAACTGACTATCGTCTTGACCAGCGTAATTATAATAATGTCCTGCGAAAAACAATATTGGTTGCGCGTTGGATTATGAAATCCCCGATTCCGGATGGTCCGCAAATTACCCGAGTTAAGAATGGCGCTCTGGCTTATAATTTTGACTTCAATAAAATATATGCATTAAAAGGAGGCAATTGTAATGAATTCTGGTGCTATGATATCACATCTAATAAATGGGATTCTCTGCCCAGAATGCCTTTATTGCCATCCGGAAAAAAACCGAAAGGCGGCTGTGCATTGGTATATGCACAAGGAAAAATTTATGCGCTTAAAGGTGGTAACAAAAACGATTTTTACGAATACACACCTCGGGAATTTGACCCATTGTTGCCAGATTCTTTGCGCTGGAGAGTGTTAGCGCCAATTAAAGATTCTCTTTATGCGACCGGCAAGAAGCCGAAAGACGGAGCCGGACTTACATTCAGCTCAATTGATGGATTCATTTATGCGATTATGGGTAATAACACCTCGGTCTTATTGAAATATGACCCGTTAAGCAACATTTGGTATCATGAAGCAATAACTGTGGATTTTCGAAAAATAAGAGACGGTGGTTCCATCACATTTGCCCTACCTTTAACTGCTGATTATGATACTCTATTATATATTTTCCCGGGAAAAAGCTCCAAAGACCTAAGGCGTTATGATATTCGAAGACATATCTGGAAAAGTGACATCTGCACAATTCCCAACCCGAAAGTCAAAATTAAAAGCGGCGCGTCTTCCAGTTGTCAGACCGACCTTGGCATAATTTATTTCTTTATCGGTGGAAACAAACAGAGTGTTTATCGCTATCATGTCGGGATTAATTCATTTGATACAATTTCTCAACTGCCATTAGGTCCTGATTGGCGCAATGGTCGAATCCGCACCAAAATCAAAAAAGGTGCGGCAATCGTAGCAACCAGCAATGATTTAGTATATGCAATAAAAAGCGGTAACAATAACGAATTCTGGGCTTATGCGGTCGGTAGTGAAAAAAATAATATTCAGCCAATTATAAATTCCAATCCATCGTATAATAAATCGAGCACTAAAGAGATAAAATATTCAATTCAACCTGTAACAACCAATAACAATTCAGTAATCAACTACACATTAAATAAAACAACCTATGTTGAATTAAAATTGTATTCTATTACCGGCGATTTAATAAAAACGTTATGCAATCAGGAACAGTCGGCTGGTTCATACTCATTAGAAATTAGAAATTTGAAATTAGGAATTTCTGAAGGTGTTTATTTTATCAAAGGTCGAATCGGCACAGACCAGATTCAAAATAAAATAATCCGTCTTTGATTATTCTGTTGCTACTAAGTCAAGATGTTAAATAATTACTAAGTGAAATGTTAAATTG
>CAZXRM010000165.1:0-3615 GCA_964642595.1 uncultured bacterium | reverse complement strand
CTACATTATTATGAACCTATTTTTCCTTTTGTCAATATTTATTTTAGGTGTGCTATTCTCTGTTTCTATTTGGTCTGCTGGGAATAGTATTTTTTGCCAGCAGTAGTTGTGACAATGGTCTGAAACAACTGCACAAAATCATTCTCGTTCTTGACAAAGTCGAGATTGGCAGTATTGACAATCAAGAGCGGGGTTGCGTCATAGTGCAGAAAGAACCGGTTGTAAGCATCGGTCAGGTCCTGCAGATATTCAATATCTATATTCTGCTCAAAACTGCGCCCGCGTTTTTTGATGCGTTCTACTAAAATCTCGACCGGCGCCTGCAGATAGACAACTAAATCCGGCTTGTGCACATCTTTTTCTAAAAACTCGTAAATCTTTTCGTATAGTTTTAGTTCGTGGTCAGAAAGCGTCATATAAGCAAAGATGCGGTCTTTGATAAAGCAGTAATCCGAAACGACTTTCTGTTCAAACAAGGTCTGCTGGGAAAGTTCCTGCTGCTGGCGGTGTCGGGACAACAGGAAAAAGAGTTGCGTGGCAAGCGCATAAGTGCGCATATCGTTGTAGAAATTGGCAAGAAACGGATTGTCCTCAACATCTTCCTTGACCAGCCGTGCCGGAATTTTCTCAGAGAGTTTTTGGGCGAGCACGGTCTTGCCGACACCGATCATTCCTTCAATCGCAATATATCTTAAGCTAGTTGCAATACCGCCTTCGTTTGCCACAGCGATACTCCTTTTTTATTAATCTTATTAGTTAATTCTCTAATTGTCTTTTTTAATACCGGATGCACAAAATCTGGTGTCAGGTCAGACAAAGGTATCAAGACAAACGCACGATGTTCGATTTGGGGGTGAGGTATTTTCAGCATCGGTTTATTGATAATTTTATCGTTATAAAAGAGAATGTCAATATCAATCAATCTCGGTCTATTCCTTATCAATTTAGATTGTTTCCGACCGAGCGATTTTTCAATAGATTGAGTGATTGACAACAATTTAATAGGGTCAAATTCGTTCTCGGTTTCAATAACGCAGTTAAGAAATTTATAAGTTTTGGTCTGAAACGGGCAGGATATTCCCATTACCGAGATTCTGCCGACCGGTTCGGTTTCGTAAATCGGCGAGATATTTTTGACGACGATATTATACTGGCTCAACAGTTTTATTGCACGGTTAAGATTAGTAAACCGGTCGCCCAAGTTTGAGCCGAGACTTAAATAAACTACTGCCATATTTTAGACTACTTATAATTTAACAAATGTCAAGCTTATGTGACCACGGATTTGACCGATTTAATGGATTATAATTATAGTTTTCTTTTATCCGTTTAATCCGTGTAATCAGTGGTTTCCTAAAAGAAACGGTGCCGCGATTAAAACACGGCACCGCTTTAATCCACCTTTTATGGATTAAGATGCTTTAGATACCTTAACGGCCTTTTTGCCTTTCGGTGTATTTTCTAATTCAAACTGAACCCGGTCTCCTTGGCGAAGCGTTTTGTAACCATCACCTTCAATATCAGCATAGTGAACAAATACATCACCGCTGCCATCTTCGGATTCGATGAAGCCAAAGCCTTTTTTGCCATCGAACCATTTAACTTTACCAAATACTGGCACTAATACTAATTCCACCTTTCCTGCTACAAATTTAAATCATTGCTACCTTGCACTATGCTCAATCGCGACAAGCAACAAGCAGTGCCGGTCTGACTTAATAGCAACAAATAATTATAATTGATGAAAAAAAATTGTCAACAATATTATTTTTCAAGTAATTTCTTAATCCGCCGAATCGCCTCGCGGATATTCTCAATCGAGTTGGCATAGGAAAATCTTAAGTATCCCTCGCCGTACGAGCCAAAACAAGTTCCGGACAAACAGGCAACACCGGCTTCGTGCAGAATTTTATCCGCCAGTTCTTTGCAGTTATATCCGGTCTTTCTGATATTGACAAAGACATAGAATGCGCCATCTGGTTTGTGGCAGTTGAAACCCGGAATTGTATTGAGTTCGTTAACAATCACATCCCGGCGACGGTAAAATTCCTTGACCATGTTATCCGGCGCGGTCTGCGGTCCGGCGATTGCTTCGATGCAAGCACGCTGGACAAAAGTCGTGGTGTGAGAAGTCATATTGGTCGCAACTCGTGATAATGCCTGCGCCAGTTCCGGATGCATAATACCGTATCCGGCGCGCCAGCCGGTCATCGCATAAATTTTCGAGTAGCCGTCAAGAATTATCACCCGTTCGCGCACGCTCGGGAATTTGGCAATCGTCTCAAACTTGGCGCCATAAGTGATGCGGGAATAGATTTCGTCGGACAAAACCCAGAGGTTTTCATAAGGCTCGATTATTTCGACCATCTGCTTTAAATATTTTTCATCAAAGACAACACCACACGGATTATGCGGAGAGTTGATAATGAGCATTCGGGTCTTATTATTGATTGTCTTTTTTAAGTAGTTTAAGTCCGGCATAAATTTGTTCTCTTCGAGCAGGGGCAGGGGTACGGGTTTACCGCCGATGAAATTAATCATTGACTCGTAAATCGGATAACCGGGATTGACATAAACGACTTCATCGCCGTCGTCAACCAAAGCCATAATCGAATACGACATTATCGGCTTGCCACCCGGGGTCACGACAACCTGCTCGGGCTTGAAATTCAGGTTGCGAAACTCGCCGGCTTTTTTAGCGATAACTTCTCTGAGTTCGGGCATTCCCTGCGCCGGACCATAATGCGTATAACCCTGGTCAATCGCTTTTTTGCATTCATCTTTGATGTTCTGAGGCGTATCAAAATCCGGCTCGCCGATTTCTAAGTGGATTATATGTTTGCCCTGGTTTTCCAAGGCACGGGCTTTGACCAGCATATCAAAAGCGGTCTCGGTGCCCATTCTTGACATACGCGATGATTTGGGTAGGCCGCATTCAAAAGTACATTCTTTTAGTTTGCTCATTCTTTCTGCTTTTTTTATTGGCATTTAATCACCTCTTTTTTACACAGATTAGCACTGATAACAAATGGATTAGCACTGATATTATATCTGTGCTCATCTGTGTTTTAAAATCAGTGCCCATCTGTGATATTATTTACTAACAATATCAAAAACTTCTTTTGCTTTTTGAGCGATGTGTTCGCCCGAGACTTCAAATTCCCACATAAGTTCCCAGGGCGCGCCGGACTCGCCAAACCGGTCTTGAACACCGACCATTCCAATCAATATATTCCGACCGAACAGTTCTTTGGACTGCATAATGACACCGGCAACTTTATTGCCCAGCGCACCGACCTGATGTTCTTCGGCAGTAATAATGACATTGGTATCTTTGGCACATTGGATTATTGTCTTTTCGTCCAATGGTTTCATCGTATGCATATTGACGATTCTGGTTTCTATATTAAAGTCTTTCTTTAATATCCAGGCGGCACGCATCGCTTCTGGTACTTCCGGACCACATGCTATAATTGTGATGTCTTCTTTTTCTGGTTTGTAATCAGTTGCTAAATAGACATCGAACGCATCGGCAAAATTGTCTTTCTCGCCGCGGAATCGGTAAATATTAGAAATACCCCAGACATAGGGTGTTTTATTATTAGTGATAATCGG
>CAZXRM010000164.1:0-3616 GCA_964642595.1 uncultured bacterium | reverse complement strand
CGGTCATAACAATAATTTAATATCGAATCATTGCCCGCGCGTTTGCTTAATGAGCAGATAACAACCGGAAATCCGCCAATGTGGTCGCTGTGATAATGAGTAGCGAGAGTATAATCGAGATGAGTAAAACCAAGATTTTTTATAAAGCGATAAACGCTGTCACCATAATTGCCGATAACTTCACCAGCGTCAATCAGAATACTTTTATTGGTTGGGGACACGATTAATGTCGAACTGCCCTGATTGACATCAATGCTGTATATTTTTAATTGCTGTGCATGCGTTAGATTGGCAGTAATCAAAAGAAATGCTAATAGAATAAGAAGATTATATTTATGCTTCATTATAAAATTCTAACTTGTTTTTATCGGCAAGTCAATTTTTACCTGCATAAAAATATTTTCAAACAGACTAAATAAAAACAATATTGTCATTTGACAATCAATATGTTTAGCGATGGGGCAGGACAATGACTTTTTTGGTCGCAATAAATAATGGCGAGGTAAGGTTTAAGGGGGTTGCGGTTATGTGTAAAAAATAGATACCAGACGCAAGATTTCGATACCAATCGTTTTGTTGCTGTAATATATTTTTATTTGATGGGTTTGAAATTATTCTGGTATTGAGCATTTGTCCTGATATATTATACAATCGAACTGTGGCAGAACGGAATTTGCCAAGAGAAAAAGGAATATTTCCCGGATGTTCTTGTTTCACGCCGGTAGAATTTAGCGTATAGGAATCACCGTTTATCGTATAATATGTATTATGGACCGTGATGACTGCGGTTGTATTTAAAATCCGCCCCCGACCAGATGGAATGGTTCCACCGGTCGAATTTGAGTTCATCTGATACATATAAGTATTATGACTTACCAGCCGGTCTATTACATCCTGTTTTGGAAAACCGTAGTTGTAAGGCGTGGTTCCTTGAGAAAATATTGCGGCTTGCGGACGTAAAGAATCTAAGAATACATTGTTTGTGCTGTAACGACTGCCATGGTGATTGCAAATCAACACTTCAACTTTTCCGACAATCGGAGCTATTTTTGTTTCTAAATCCCGATACCCGCCATTGTCATAACCGCACAAATCACCATCAATATTTAACCGGAAAGAACCATACACCAAAACCAGACCAATACTGCGGTCATTTTCATCGCTGGGGAATACAGTATCGCCGAATAAGGTCTGGCAGTTTTTGACTACGCAGAAAATGAAAGCACTACCGCCTAAATCAATCGTTTCACCGATATTGATAGTTCTGCGTTTGCCGAGAACCGCATTTCGATAATAAGTGAACGAGCCAGATGCGTAAGTGTCACCGCGGTCATAGCAATAATATAAAATTGAATCATTGGTGTTATTATTGCTTAAGCCGTGAATAATTTTTGGCATTCCGCCGATGTGGTCTTGATGATAATGCGTGGCTAAAGTATAATCAAGATGTGTAATGCCTAAACTTTCGAGCAAACATAAAACAGTATCACCGTAATTATAACTGCTCGAATAATAATCACCACCATCAATCAGCATATATTTATTTTCTGGAGACGCAATAAGCGTAGAGCTTCCCTGGTCAACATCAATGCAATAAACGCTCAGCGGGTTTTGTGCCTGGATAAAATTTACTACGATTATAAAAAGTAATATACCCCAGATTTGCTTATTCATTGTAAAAAATCGTCGGACTTTTATTTTCAGTTATTTGGTAATATTACTAATTTTCGAGTCTTGATGTGTTGCGGATAATTTTTATCTGTCGGTATGCCAATAGATTGTAAAAAATAGATGCCGGGCGGAATTTTACCAAACCAGTTATTTGTCTCAAGTGACATATCTTGTGTCGTATTATGTAAAATTTTATTGTGAATCATTTGACCGGTAACACTGTATAATCTAATTTCGATTGCTTTATACGATTGGAAAAGTATGGGTGAAGGTACAGATGGTTCAGAGATGGCATTCGGGTCAAGGATTGTAAATTGAGTGGTTTGAATATTATTTTCCGGTGATAAGTCATTACTCCGTTCAACCCAGACCGAGCAAGTGTAAACACTTTCGTTAATTCCGACAATCGGCATTGGTGAAAATGTGAGCGTGTCGGTCGTTCCAGGATAAGACATTCGTTCTAATGAATCAATATAAATTAAGTTATTATTTCTTATTAAACAAAAAACTTTTACTGTTGTTGGATTAGCATATTCGGAATTATCCTTTATAATTATTTCGGGAATTAATGTATCATTAAAATAAAAGGTACTACCTTGAGATGGTGATGAGATTTGCTGGATTTCGCTATCATAAAAAGCAACAACGAGCGGTGCTACCTGTTTATCGTTGTCGCAATTAGTATCACCAAATACTTCCGTTGAACAGACTACTTGATAAATACCTCTTATTGCATACCATGCTGTATCAAATGCTACAGTCATTGTATCATCGGGCGCTAATCCATAAATACCTTGGGTTCGGCTATAAGCCGGGTCAATTCTAAATCGGACGCGAAATGACTCAGTCGTATTACCAAGATTTTTTATGAGTGCTCTTGGTGTTATGACAGTTTCTTCTGTTATTGTGTCTGGTGGTGATGTAATTACCAAACAGGAACCGTCGCGCACGGCACCAGATATTAAATACTCATCACCATTAATTGTATAGGATGCTTGATTGACTGTTACGGCAGCGGTGGTATTGAGAATTCGACCGTGACCAGCGGGAATCACACCACCAGAAGGATTATCATTCATCTGATACATATAAGTATTATGTGCTGCCAGTCGGTCAATTGATTCTTGATGAGGATGATTATTATTGCTTGGGACTGTGCCTTGAGAGAATATGGCAGTTTCAGGACGGAGTGAATCTAAAAAAACATTTATTGAACTGTTTCTACCGCCATGGTGATTCACGATATAAACATTAACATCACCAGTGAATGGTGCGGCATTTGGTTCGACCGCTGGGTCACCCGAAACCGGATTGCCAGTCAAGTCGCCTCCGACATATAGTCTAAAATTTTGCCAGACCAAAATAAATGCACATGAGCGGTAATTTTCACCGCTTGACGGAGTCACGCCAACACCGTTTAAAACGGTTCCGTTACGCGCAATACAGAACATAAATGCGCCGCCGCCTAAATTGAGCGTTTCACCCAATCCGATGACGCGTCGCTTGGAACCAGCCGCGCTTGCATAACCCGTATATATATTGTTTGAAGGCGGTGTCGAATCACCACGGTCATAGCAATAATTTATAATTGAATCGTTACTGCCAAAACCGCTTAGATTGTAAATTACTTCATCCAGTCCGCCAATGTGGTCTTCGTGATAGTGGGTGGCAATTGTATAATCTAAATGAGTGATGCCAAGACTCCGGATAAACGGAGCGACCGTGCTATTTCCATAGTTTGTCATCCCGGCATCAACCAGAACATATTTGTTAGTTGGGGACACAATCAGGGTTGAACTACCGGTGTTAACATCAATACAATATATTTTCATTGGAGTTTGCGCCCAGATTGTATTGATGCCCAGTAAAAATCCAAAAACTAGTATTTTACGAAATAAATGCATTAACTATAATTATAACTGATTTTAGATATAAGGTCAAATAT
>CAZXRM010000163.1:0-3630 GCA_964642595.1 uncultured bacterium | reverse complement strand
GGCCAGGCAAGATTAATATCAGCCCTAACTTGTTTTGAACCAAGCACGCAGTATGCACCGCCGTAAGATTTTCGGGTGATAATCGTAATTTTCGGCACGGTCGCTTCACAGTAGGCATAAAGCAATTTAGCGCCGTGTTTAATAATACCGCCGTGTTCCTGCAATGTGCCTGGTAAAAATCCCGGCACATCTTCAAATGTGATAATCGGGATATTAAAGCAATCGCAGAAACGGATAAATCTTCCACCTTTAATCGAAGAATGAATATCCAAAACACCTGCCATAACTGATGGTTCTTGTGCAATAAAACCGACAACCTGACCATCAAGCCGCCCAAATCCGACAATTATATTCTGGGCATAATCTTTGTGAACTTCCAGGAAACTCGCATGGTCAACAATATGCAAAATCACATCTTTCATTCTGTATGCTTTGTTCGCATCATCTGGAATAATTTTATTTAGTTCTTCATCTTCACGGTTCGGGTCATCGTCAGTATCAATTCTTGGCGGGTCTTCCAGATTATTCAACGGAACATAAGACATTAATTTTCTGATTGCCAGCAAACATTCATTATCATTATCCGCAACAAAATGAGCAACACCAGATTTTGATGCGTGGATTTGCGCTCCACCCAATTCGTCAAAACTAACCTGCTCGTGGGTCACGGTTTTCACGACTTCCGGACCAGTGATAAACATATAACTCGAACCTTTGACCATATAGATAAAATCAGTTAATGCCGGTGAATAAACCGCACCACCGGCACAAGGTCCCATAATCGCTGAGATTTGTGGAACAACACCTGATGCCTGAGTATTACGCCAGAAAATATCTGCATATGATGCAAGACTCACAACACCTTCCTGAATTCTTGCCCCGCCAGAATCATTTAAACCAATTACCGGAATTCCCATTTTCATTGCTAAATCCATAATCTTGCAAACTTTTTCACCAAAAGCCAAAGACAAAGTTCCGCCAAAAGCAGTAAAATCCTGCGAAAAGACTGCAACTGCACGACCGTCTATTTTACCAATGCCGGTGACAACACCATCACCAAGTATCTTCTTATCCTGCATTCCAAAATCATAAATTCGGTGCGTAACAAAAGCATCAAATTCCTGAAAACTCCCCTCGTCGAGTAAAATATTGACTCGTTCCCGAGCAGTTAATTTTCCGGCTTCGTGTTGCTTATCAATTCGGTCTTTTCCGCCTCCGAGTTTTGCTTGTTCTTTTAACTCATTTAATCGCTTAATCCCATCATCCATTTTCATATCAAACTCCCGTTAATTATATAAATTAAAAATTAAATACCAAAAACCAAAAACACATATTTAAATACATAAAAATAATCGGTCGTTCATTTTTGCATTTTTGTGTTTGTGTTTTTAATCTTTGGTTTTTCATATTTAATTTTATCTTATAATTTATAATACTTCTTTAGATAATCAATAATCTCTGCTGTGTCAGTTCCTGGACCAAACAACTTACCAATTCCGAGTTTATACAATTTTGTCTTATCTTCATCCGGTATAATCCCGCCGCCGAAAAGCAAAATGTCAGTTGCTTTTTTCTTTTTCAGTAATTTTAAAACATTCGGGAAAATTGTCATATGAGCGCCAGACAGAATCGAAAGTCCGATTGCATTCACATCTTCCTGTAAAGCAGTCTGAACAATCATATCTGGTGTCTGGTGCAAACCAGTATAAATCACTTCAAATCCAGCATCGCGTAATGCCCGCGCCACAACTTTCGCTCCCCGGTCATGTCCATCCAAACCAGGTTTGGCAACTAATATCCTTAATTTCTTATCCATTTTTCCTCCGGTAAAATTGATTACAGCGATATGAAAATCGATATCGGCGATAATTAATAATCGTTGTAATCTTATTCTGTCTCATCGTTGTAATCATTTTAAAACATCGGTGGTTCTTTATACACACCAAAAATTTCTTTCATTGCATTACAGATTTCGCCTAATGTCGCGTATGCTCTTGCCGCATCAAGAATCGGATACATCACATTCTCTTTAGATTGACAGGCTGCTTTCAATTCTTTCAGCGCTTTCTGAACTTTATTACTATTCCGTTTCTTTCTTAATGTCGCTAATCGCTTGTGTTGCTCTGATTCAACCCGATGGTCAATCTTTAATATCGGAATTTCCAGTTTCTCGTTTTCCAACACAAAGTCATTGACACCGATAAATGTTCTTTGTTTTTCTTCGACTGCTTTTTGATATTTATAGGCAGAATTGGCAATCTCTCTTTGCGGATAGCCATTCTCAATTGCCTTTATCATTCCGCCCATCTTATCAATCTTATCAAAATATTTATACGCTTCATCTTCCATCGTATTGGTTAAAGATTCGACATAATAAGAACCGCCCAACGGGTCAATAACATTTGCTACGCCCGTTTCATAAGCAATCAATTGCTGGGTTCGTAACGCAATCAATACTGCTTTCTCAGTCGGTAATGCCCAGGTTTCATCCATTGAATTGGTATGCAAACTTTGAGTCCCGCCCAAAACTGCGGCTAATCCCTGAAAAGCAGTTCGGACAATATTATTTTCTGGTTGCTGGGCAGTTAATGTACAGCCCGCTGTCTGCGTATGAAATCTTAATAATAATGATTCTGGCTTTTTTGCTTTATAAGTATTTTTCAGTTCACGCGCCCAGATTCTTCGAGCCGCACGGTATTTGGCAATCTCTTCAAAGAAGTCTAAGTGCGAATTAAAGAAATAAGATAATCTTGGTGCAAATACATCAACATCCAATCCGGTTTTAATACCTTCTTCAACATAAGTCAGACCGTCCTTTAAAGTAAATGCCAGTTCTTGCACTGCAGTTGAACCGGCTTCGCGTATATGATAACCGCTGATAGAAATTGTATTCCATTGCGGAACTTTCTTAGCCGCAAAATCCATAATGTCAGTAATAATTCGCATTGATGGTTCTGGTGGAAATAACCAGGATTTTTGAGCAATATATTCTTTCAAAATATCGTTTTGAATTGTACCGCGCAGGATGCTCGATTTGACTCCCTGATTTTCTGCCGCCGCAATATAAAATGCCCAAACTACTGATGCCGGACCATTGATGGTCATTGAAGTCGAAACCTTATCCATTGGAATGCCGTCAAACAAAGTTTCCATATCTGCCAGAGAAGAAATTGCCACTCCGCATTTCCCGACTTCACCTTCGCTCATTGAGTCATCCGAATCCCGACCATAAAGAGTTGGAAAATCAAATGCGACAGACAAACCAGTCTCACCATGTGACAATAAAAACTTATAGCGTTTGTTTGTATCCTTGGAAGTCCCGAATCCGGAAAATTGCCGCATTGTCCAGACCCGACCCCGATACATTGTTTCGCGGACTCCTCTTGTATAAGGATATTGACCAGGCATCCCCAAATCCCGGTCATAATCTAATTTTTTTATATCACTTGGCAGGTAAATAATTTTTATTGGAATTCCTGAAATCGTAGTATTATTGATCCGATTGCTTTCTTTCTTCAATTTCTCCTCCCTGACTTAAAAAGCCACAGATGAACACGGATATGAAAATATAGAATTTTAGTTCGGAATCTTAAATAATCATCTGTGAAAATCCGTGGCATCATCTTCTTG
>CAZXRM010000162.1:2186-3703 GCA_964642595.1 uncultured bacterium | reverse complement strand
GTTCCGCAGATTGACAATTTACCGATATCACCGCCCGCAAAAAACAATGGCTGCACAACATACGAATCAATCGTAAAACACCAATTACTTAAGTCATTGCACCGCTGAGAACGCGAAGTTCGCATAGTTTTTCTCTGTGTTCTCCGCGACCTCTGTGGTGAAAATAAATCTAACTCAGCTGAATCTTCGAACTTTGCCAATATCGGATTTCTGAAATAATCAAGAAACATCTCGTGGATGAGCCGATGCATCTTACGTCCACCCGAACCATAATCGAGTGTTATATTTTCTTCGACTTTTAACTTTTGACTTTTAATTCTTAACTTTTCTCTCATATTTATAATATGCTGCACACGCTCCTTCACTCGAAACCATACAAGGTCCAACCGGATTTGCGGGTGTGCACTTTTTAGCAAACAATTTACATTGAATGGGAATTATTAATCCCAGCAAAACATCACCACACCGGCAGTCATTAGGTTTTGACTTTGGTAAATTTAATACGAATTTACTTTTGGCGTCGAATTGTTTATATGTAGTAGAAAACTCTAATCCCGAATTTTTAATTACCCCCAAACCGCGCCATTCGGCATCGCCAATCGAAAATATTTCTTGTAATAGTTTCTGTGCATATTTATTTCCCTGTTTATCAACGCTTCGCGTGTACTGGAGTTCAATCTTGGGTTTATTATTGTTTATCTGTTCTAATAATAAATATACACCTTGTAATATATCATATGGTTCAAAACCAGTTATGACACAGGGTTTTTTGTAATCTTTACTTAAAAATTGATATGGTTCAATACCAATAATCGTTGACACATGACCAGGTAGAATAAACCCGTCAACATTAATTCTCGGTTGATTAACAATCATCCGTAATGCTGGTGGTATTAACTTGAAAAAAGGAACAATGAAAAAATTATTGATTTTTTTCTGTCGGGCTAATTTGACTGCTCCGGCAATTGTCGGTGCGGTCGTTTCAAAACCCACGCCAATAAATATAACCGGTTTTTTATTTTTTTCGGCAATGCTTAAAGCGTCCAATGGTGAATACACGACTCGAATATCTGAACCATTCGCTTTTTCTTTTTCCAATGTACTTTCTGTCCCCGGTACCCGCATCAAATCACCGAATGTTGTTATTACTGCTTGTTTGGTTCGGGCTAACTCGATTACCCAATCAATATCTTTTTGTGCTGTTACACAAACCGGACATCCTGGTCCGGAAAGAAGTTTTAACCCTTTGGGCAATGAATGTCTAATACCCGATGCGGAAATTGCATTGGTATGGGTTCCGCACACTTCCATTAAATTCATTGGTTTTCGCACGAGGATTTTTATTTTCGTCAAATAGGTATTGGTATTATCAAAAATTGTCTTCATTTTGGTAATTCTTTTGATTTTTTTTCACCTAAAATTATCAAACGGCTGCGGGCAAAATAGCTTTCCGGACTTGAGGGATTATTGCTGATTAAATCCTCGAAAATATTCTTTGCCATTAAAGTATCTTTGAC
>CAZXRM010000162.1:0-2086 GCA_964642595.1 uncultured bacterium | reverse complement strand
AATGCCGGCTCATAATTCGGCGATTGTTTGATTACTAATTGATAATTCCTAATTGCTTCGCTGTAATTTTTCTGGGCTAATAAAGAATCCGCCAACACCATTAAATTATTCTGACCGTAGATAATACCGGTTAGGAATAAACCTGCCGTTAAAGAAATAAACAAATGCTTAAGCATTTATTCCTTAATGATTGATTCGAAATAATTTTTAATCATATTTTCGTATTCTTTCGGGTAACCTTCTCTCAGTGCTCTCAATAATTCTTCACGCAGTAATTTTTTTGTTTCGCCGAGATTTTTATCCAGCATAATCTGCGGACGGTCCGGATAATCTTTGCCGATTTCCCTTTCTCGTTTTTCCGAATATTCTTTTTGACGGATGCTGCGTTGGGCATCCAGCAATTTATTAACGGTCTGCTCTTGACGCTCGATTGTTTGACGATTGATAATTTGCTTGCTTAAGTCTTCTTCGATTTTCTTCATTTCTTCGATTGCGCCTTGCATACTGCCGGTCATTCCCGGCATTTCACCGTATTGCCCGGATTGCATTTCTTTCATCAGTTGTTGTAATTGAGCTCGCAATTGACTCTGCATTGACATAAGTCTTGCCAGTTGACTCATTTGCTCTGGACTTAAACCGCCGGGCATGGGCATTGGAATCATTCCGCCCATTTGTTGACCTAAAGCCATTTGGTCTGCGGTCATTTGTGAAAGTGCCTGCAACAAACTTTCCATTCCGCCCGGCATCCCGCCTGATTTCTGTCCTTGCATTGCCAGTAATAGTATTTGCAAAGTTACAACATCTAGACCGAAAATTGCTTGCTCCTGCATTTGATGTGCCATCTGGACATTGGTCAGATTATAAATCGCATTTTCCAGTAACTGTGACGATGAATCCATAATTGAAACTGCTTTAACAATCTCTTTTGTCCAATTTGGAGAAATCAATATTGATGTCTCGGATAAATTGGCTAAAGATTCAGCAACGACTTTTGTCGCATCGCTTAACCGCTTCTGCCTTATTACCAGACTTATTAAATTCGGTTTTTCTTCGGTTTTAATTTGCTCTTGTTCCTTGGAAATCTGGTTGAGATTAGTTGCGATTCTCAGTAAATTTTCGGCGAGCATCTGGTCTTGATTCTTTTTGAACTTATCCGCTAGTGCTTTCAACTGGTCTTTCAGTTTTTGTAAATCCTGCAATAATTCATTAGCGTTCTTTTTCGACTCGGACTTTTTATTCTGCTTTAAATTCTGACTGACATTGCCGGCTTGCTGTGAAAGTTGCATTTGCTCCAGTTCTTTGACAATTTCCGACAGCTGCGATTGAACTAAACTATCTTCAAAACTCTTACTCAAACTATTTATATCATTCTGCAGGTCCTGAATTTCATTCTGTATTCGGTCCTGGGGGCTAACTAGTTTATCAAGTTTTTCATTGTTCATCCTCGTATTGAGTTGTGATTGCTGCTTATAGATTTCTTCAGCTTTACGGGCTAAATTTGTTAGTTGCTCTTGTTTCTGGATATTTTTAAGTAATTCCAGAGCCCGTTTCATTGCTTCTTTCATCTCTTCCGCGGATATTTTAAAATTTTCTAGTGCTTTAGACAAATCAGGGTTGTTCTCAGACACTGCTTTCTGCAACTGCTCTAAATGCTGTTTTAAATCCTCGGGCAGTATTTCGGATAGCAACTGACCGATTTCTTTTAATCTTTCAACCGTTTCCTTATCGAGCATTAAACCCGAATACAAGTCAGACAGCGTATTATTAATTTCCTGCTGGAACGATGATATATCAGACATTATCTCTTCCTGTTTTGATAAGAGCTGATTGAGTTTTGACTTCTCTTCCCAGTCCATTGCCCGATACTGCTGCATATGTTCGGTAATTTTCTGTAATTCTTTAGATAATTGTTCCTGAGTTTCAGTTATTGGTCCTAATTTCTCCATCGTCGCTTGGTTTTCTTGGGTAGTCTGATTATATATTTCGGTCAGAGTAGGGAAACGAATTGAATAAATTTCACTTCGGCTGGTTTTATATCCGGCAAATATATCATTATCATAAACTATACCGTAATAATCCTGTCTCT
>CAZXRM010000161.1:0-3711 GCA_964642595.1 uncultured bacterium | reverse complement strand
GGCGGAGTCGAACCGCAGTCGGAAACGGTCTGGCATCAGGCCGACAAATACAATGTGCCAAGAATCGCTTTTGTCAATAAGATGGACCGGGTTGGCGCCGATTATTTCCGGGTGATTAAGATGATGCAGGAAAAATTTACTATTACCCCTTTGCCAATTCAACTGCCTCTGGGCAACGAAGATGAATTTAAGGGCGTGATTGATATTATTGATGACAAAGCGTACATCTGGAAAGAAGAAACCTTAGGTGCTGAATTTGAACAAATCGCCATTCCAGATAAAGACAAAAAACTAGTTAAAGAATATCACGACAAGATGATTGACACGCTCAGTCATTATGACGAGAAACTCTTGGAAAAATATCTTGCCAACGAACCAATCACCCGCGATGATATAATAAGAGCGATTCATTATGCTACCGTCCATTTAAAAGTTGTGCCGGTTTTGTGCGGTACTGCATTTAAGAACAAAGGCATTCAGAAACTATTAGATGCGATTGTTGATTTTCTGCCCGCGCCAACCGAAATCCCGCCCATCAAAGGCATTAATCCCAAAACCAATCAGGAAGAAACCCGTGCTGCTGACCCGCGACAACCTTTCTCAGCACTGGTATTTAAAATTGCTAATGACCCACATCAGGGATTTTTGTCGTATGTTAGGGTTTATTCGGGCAAGGTCGAAAAAGGAAGCACGGTTCTGGTTGTGCCCTCAATGGAAAAAGTGAGAATAATGAAACTGCTCTTGATGCACGCCAACCAGAAAGAAGAAGTGGACAAACTCCAAGCCGGTGAAATCGGAGTCGTGGTTGGGCTGAAAGAAGTAAAGACCGGTAACACCTTGACCAATCTAATTCACCCGATTGCGTTTGAGCCAATGGAATTTCCTGACCCGGTCGTGTTTCTGGCAGTCGAGCCCAAGACCAAAGCCGATGAATCAAAACTGTCCAACGCGCTTAGGGCTCTTTCAATCGAAGACCCGACTTTTCGGGTCCGACAGAATCAAGAGACTGGTGAAACTATCATTTCTGGAATGGGCGAATTGCATCTTGATATTATTGTTGACCGGTTAAAACGGGAATTCAATATCGAATGCCATATTGGTAAACCGCAGGTTTCATACCGCGAGACCATAACCAAAGAGATGATTTCAGAAGGCAGGTTCATTCGCCAGTCCGGCGGTCGCGGTCAGTATGGTGTTGTCACACTAAAATTACAGCCCACGCAATCCGGTATAAATATTGTCAATGAAATTAAAGAAGGCAGGGTGCCCAAAGAATTTTTCCCGTCAATCGAACAGGGTATCAAAGAAAGTATTGAGACCGGGGTTTTGGCTGGTTACCAAATTATCAATATCGCGGTTGAAATTTTAGACGGCTCATTCCACGAGGTTGACTCGTCTGAACTCGCATTCAAGATTGCCGCAACTATGGCGTTCCGTGATGCGTTCTTAAAAGCCAGTCCGTCTTTTTTAGAGCCAATTATGGATTTGGAAGTTGTCACGCCCGATGCTTATGTCGGAAATATCATCGCTGACTTATCTGCTCGGCGCGGTCGGATTGTCAATCTTGAAACCGTCAAAGGGCATAAGATAATTCACGGATTGGTTCCGCTTGCCGAGACCTTTGGTTATGCGAGCGCGATTAGGTCTTTAACCCAAGGACGGGTCTCGCACTCAATGCAATTTTCTCACTACGAAATTATTCCGGACGAACTCAAGCCAAAACTCTTTCCTTATTTAGACAATATTCTTAACCCGACTTAATATCAGTTGTTAGTTGTTGGTTTTTAGTTTTTAGACCAACAACAAACAACTATCAACTAACAACTACTTTATTCTTCTAAAGAAGTTTTACACTGAACTGGTGTGTTATAAAGTATTTTCCGGCTCAGATACATAAATGGCGTGTCTGCAATGCCGACAATCCATTTTAAAATAACCTGCCCCATAATCAAAGGCAATAAAGGCATCACACCATAAAAAGCGATTGTCACAAAAATCAAACTGTCAATTGCTAAACTCGGAATATCGGAAAAAACATTTCGCATCCACAAATAACGGCCTTTGGTTAAACTTCTAATTTTAGCGTATAAAATCGCATCCAGATTTTCCGAGACAAGAAATGCAATCCAGCTCGCCAGAGTAATTCTTGGCACTAAAGAAAATATATTATGCCAGCTCGGCTGAAATTGCCAAAACGGCGCAGGAGAAATAATTGTTGCCAGCCAGAGAAAAAAAGTCATTAATACCTGAGTAGCAAAAGCAATAAAAATCATCCGATGCACTTCAAACCGGCCGAACGCCTCATTGACAATGTCTGTGATTTGGAATGTAAACGGAAAGATTAAGACTGCGGCGGGCGCAAAAAAAGTTTTAAATCCTAGGTCAAATCCAGCAATCTTACTTGCGATAATCTGCGATAATGCCAGATAAATCACATACAGCGCAATCGCAAAATCTGCCCTGCGGTATTTTCTTATATACCAGGGAATCGCAATGCTCGCAAAAGTCAAAGTGCAAAACCAGATTAAAATTATTATCATAAAGACCGTCAATAGTTATAACATAAATTCTGAAAATGTCAACTTCTAATTATTTTGACAAATGACTCGGATGTCCGTATTGGTCATTCCCGCGTAAACGGGAATCTAGAGTTTTGTTTAGAGATTATCTGCTTACAACTAATTTCTCCTTTAAAATCTCATTCCCAACCTTAACAAAATAAACACCATTCTTAATTCCAATCAAAGAAATCCTTTCGTCTTTTAAACCTTTGAACTTTTCCTCTTTTACCATCTTACCAGTTATATCAAATATCTTTACTTCTGAGCGGTCAACGGAAAGAGGTAAGCGGACAGTAAAATATCCTGATGCTGGATTGGGATAAATATAAAAATTATTATGAGCCGTTGAAAATATTTTCTCTTCCTCTTCGATACCAGGTGCAATTCTTCGAGCATAACAAATAAATTTTGTATTACCATAACGAACATAGCTTACATGTTTGTTACCTTGACGATCAATTGCTATTGAGGGAAAAAGTCCTGGATATTGGGAATCTATTATTTCATTATGCCAACTAGTATCTTTATAAACATATGTTACTTGTGTCATTGGCGAACTGTAAATAACATGAGGTCTGTCTTGAGATAATGCAAGCTCACCGTGATTGCCATTAACATCCGTGTTACCTATACATTCAGTATTCCACACATTCCCCTGCTTTAAAGCATAAAAGATATTAAATCCGCAACTGTACAATAAATGAAGCCGATTAATCCTGTCTATTTTCAAGGAATATACAAATACTTGAGATGATTGAAAAGTTCTAACTGTGTCAATTTCCAAAGTATCGTCGATAAAATGAGCACAAAGTATCGCATTCGGTGGTTGATTATTATTTACATCAAAAACAATATAAGTGATGCCGGCAGTATCTATTGCAATCCTTGTACGGTAAGTTCGTGAAATCAATGGTTGTTGCCAAACGGTCTTAATTATCCACGTACCCAACTCTTTATACGCGCATCTTACTTGCCACATTGAATCAACAACATTTATATAAGGATAACACAGATATGGAATATTATTATGATTTACGGTCAAGTCTAAATTTCGCTGGTCTATAAATGCACCAACATAGTTATTAGTTACATTAAAAGAGTCAATTGTTGATTTTTGCCATATTGTTCCATTCCAGTAATTATATATAAT
>CAZXRM010000160.1:0-3715 GCA_964642595.1 uncultured bacterium | reverse complement strand
GCATATTCGGAAAATCTTTGGCAATATGTATAAGATTTTTCGCATACACGATTTTCTTTTTGTCTTTTTTGACTACCCAGATTTCACCATCAGCCGGAGTCATCTGGTCATAATTCTTATGAAATACCATTAAACCTTCCGGGTTGTATTCAAGCCGTTCATCAATCTTTTTCAGATATTCTTTTGCCAATTTCACGCTTTTTTCCTGTTCAACTGCCTGACGTGCCTGCTCTTTTAAATTCGGATTGCTATCAGTAATCATATGCTTTTCAATAAAACTGACAATTTTAAAACCTTCTTCAGTTTCAATCGGTGTGCTGATATCACCCGGTTTCATTTTTAGCACTTGTTCCCGCACCGCTGGTTCTAAATAAAATGCCGGTATAAAACCCATATTTCCGCCGTTAGCCGCGGTCGGGTCTTGGGAAAATTTTACGGCAAGCGTTTCAAAACTGACTCCTTTTTTAATTTCGTCACTAACTACCTGCGCGACATTTTCATCTGGTACGGTAATTAATTTCAAATGGACTTCGGTTAGAATCAGCTTTTTTGCGCTTTCGATTTCCTGCGAATTGACTTTAACATTCTTGGTCACAACATCATCATACAGGGCTTGAATTAAAATTGACTGCATATCTTTTTCCATCGTAAATTCAAGTTCTTTATCCATTCCCAGTTTTTTGGCTTCCTGAATGAAAAGTCTTTTTATAATAATCCGGTCAATTAACGACTTGCGGTATTCCTGTTCCATTGAATCTGAAGCAAATCCTCTGGGTAATGCTTTGACGAATTCGGCTTCATTAATAACATCGCCATTGACTTTAGCAATAACTCTGCCCTGCTCGTTTTTCGGACATCCGATAAAAAGCACAATAATAAAACAGAGTAGTATATAGATGTAATATTTTGACTTCATTTTTTCTCCTCGCATTCATTTATTTTTTTTCTGACACTTAACAAACTATCCGGATTTACCGAAATCGAATCAATCCCTTCATTGACTAAAAACTCGACAAATTCAGGAAAATCAGACGGCGCCTGACCGCAGATGCCGATTTTACAACCGAGCGGTTGTGCCCGTTTGATAACCTGACTAATCATACTTTTAACTGCCTGATTGCGCTCGTCAAAAAGTTTAGCAACCAAGCCCGAATCACGGTCTAATCCAAGTACTAACTGTGTTAAATCATTTGAGCCGATTGAAAACCCATCGAAAATCTGGGCAAAATCTTCGGCTAAAATTACATTACTTGGTATCTCGCACATCACATAAACTTTAAGGCCATTTTGCCCGCGGATTAAGCCGTTTTCTTTAAACACTTCCATTACTTTTTTACCTTCTTCCGGAGTCCGGCAGAATGGAATCATCGGAATCACATTCGTAAGCCCCATCTCCTCGCGGACTTTTTTCACTGCAATACATTCCAGATTAAAACCGCGCCGGTATTCTGGACTATAATATCTGGAAGCACCCCGAAATCCCAGCATCGGATTTTCTTCTTTGGGCTCGTATAATTTTCCACCAAGCAATTCTCGGTATTCATTAGTCTTAAAATCTGACATTCGCACTACAACATCATTGGGATAGAATGCGGCAGCAATTGTTGCAATTCCTTCCGACAACTTGTCAATAAAATAATCGGTCGGGCTTAACGCTGTCCCGATTTTCTCTCTTATTTTCTCTTTTAATTCTTCGTCTTTGAGTGAATCAAAATCAACTAATGCCAAAGGATGAATGCCGATGATATTATTAATAATGAACTCAAGACGGGCTAAACCAACCCCATCTTGGGGCAAAAGACCAATTCTGAATGCCTGCGACGGGTCAGCAATATTGACCATCACTTTAGTTTTGGTTTTGGGAATCTTATCAATTGCAATCTCTTCGATTTCGTATTTCAGTTTACCTTCATAAACCTTACCAACATCGCCTTCAATACAAGATACCGTGACCGCTTTTGTGTCATTTAAAACTTGCGTTGCATTATTAGTGCCGACAATCGCCGGAATACCAAACTCACGAGAGATAATTGCTGCATGGCAGGTTCGACCGCCCGAATTAGTAACAATTGCTGATGCGTGTCGGATAATCGGCACCCAATTTGGGTCAGTCATTTCTGTGACTAAGATTGCGCCGTGTTCAAACCGACTTTGCTCATCCGGTTTTTCCAGTTTGCATACTCGGCCGGTTGCAATCGAAGAACCAACGCTCCGTCCCTCGACCAGAACTTTGCCTTTTTCTTTTAGATGATATTCTTTGATGTTCGTATTTTTTCGCTGAGAGTGAATTGTTTCAGGTCTTGCCTGCACAATATAAATTTCATTACTTTTACCGTCTTTTGCCCATTCCACATCAACCGGTGTCGGTACACCCCGTTTCTCTGTATAATGCTTTTCAATAATCATTCCCCAACGGGCTAACTGCATTATTTCCGAATTGTCCAGCACATATTTCTCTCTCTCTTCTTTACGACAATCAATCATCCGAGTTTTGACTGTCTCACCTTCAACAAATATCATCTTGCGTTCTTTAGAACCAAGGTGTCGCTTGATTATCGGATTTAATTTCGGATTATCAACAAACGGTTTAAAGACACAATATTCATCCGGATTAATCTGCCCTTGCACCATTGTTTCACCCAACCCAAGGGTTGCGGAAATAAAAACAACATTATTGAATCCTGATTCTGTATCCAAAGTAAACATCACGCCCGCACCTGCCAAGTCTGACCGCACCATCCTTTGCACCGCAACTGAAAGTGCAATCTTACTATGGTCAAAACCATGATTTTCCCGATATGCGATTGCGCGGTCAGTAAAGAGCGAAGCAAAACATTTAGTTATCGCTTCAATTAACTCCGCATATCCAGTAACATTTAAAAAAGTATCTTGTTGTCCGGCAAAACTCGCATCCGGCAGGTCTTCTGCGGTTGCACTCGAGCGTACTGCGACTGAACAATCTTCTTCACCGCACATTTGGCAGAGTTCAGAATAGGCTTGAATAATGGTCTTTTTTAATTCGCCGGGAAATTCTGCCCACAGCATTCTATGTCTTATATAACGCCCGATTGAGTGAATATCACGGCGACCTTGTTTAAGAGCATCAAGTTCCGAAAAGATTTTTGTCTCAAGCCCGTTCTCTTCTAAAAAATGCTGGTAGGCCTGAGTCGTAATTGCAAAACCTTCCGGGACTTTTATCCCGTATTTTTTTAAGGTTGAACACATCTCACCCAAAGAAGCATTTTTACCACCGACCGATGGCAAATCATTAAGGTTGAGCGTGTCAAACCAACGGACCCATTCGTTGTTATTCATAACCGTATTATATTAGAGAAAAAAAACAATGTCAACCCCGCACCCTTCGGGGTTTAGGTATTTGATTTAAGTCGAGATTCTCAATAAGACTATTCTTTATTCGATTTTTAAGCATAGCCAAAGCACGACCATAATGCTTAAGTCCTTTTTCTCTTAGCATCGCATCTTTCTCTGATTTATACGCTTCATAATAAATCAAATACCATGGCGCATTAGATTTTGTTGAAAAGGATTGTTTTTTATTATGTTCAATAATTCTTCTTCTTAAATTATTTGTTAAACCGATATAAATTTCGTTAGTTTTGCGACTCTTTATAATATAGACATAGTGCACAAAATTATTATAAACCCCGAAAGGTGCGGGGTCAACCCCGCACCGATTTATATTATGACTTTAGAC
>CAZXRM010000159.1:0-3774 GCA_964642595.1 uncultured bacterium | reverse complement strand
TGCACTTTGAGTTTTGAGTTTTGCGTTTAATTTTCGTGAAAATACGCGGGATACTCCCTTTAAACAAACCGAGCGATTTGTCATCATACGATTGTATCCGTAAATTAAAACCGATATTACCCAATACAAAAATTGGTCATGCTGGTACTTTAGACCCGATGGCTCAAGGATTGTTATTGATATTGCTAAATGAAGCAACTAAAATTGCTGATTATCTCAGCACCCAAGATAAAGAATATGTCGCAAAAATCCGTCTTGGCATTACAACCGATACGGACGACATAACCGGCCAGATAATTAAAGATGAGCCCTGTGAAAATATTACCAAGCAGATGGTCCAAGCAGTTATCGATTCGATGATTGGTGAAATCGAGCAGGTACCGCCAAAGTTTTCTGCACTTAAACAGGATGGTCAAAGGGCATATAAACTGGCAAGAAAAGGGATTGATTTTTCATTAAAGCCCCGTAAAATAAATATCAAGGCAATAGAATTAATGAGATTCAGTTTACCGATAATTGAGATTAAAACAACCGTGAGCAAGGGAACTTATATTCGTTCGATGGCAAGAGATATCGGAGATAAATTAGGATGCGGTGCAACATTAGAAGGATTGACACGAACCCGCATCGGAAAATTCAAGAATGAAAACTCAGTCGAATTAGATGAGATTAATCAGAATAATATTGCAGAATTGATTTATCCGATTAACGAAGCAATTTCGGAAATACCGGCGATAGTTGTTGACGAGCAGGAAATTGATAGACTTTGTAAAGGTCAACCGATTACAAATATTGGAAGTTGGAAATTGGAAATTGGAAATTTTAAAGTGAGGATTGTCGATAATCAGAACCGGGTTTTGATAATGGGAAAATGTAAGGAAGATAAAATTTATCCGGAGCGGCTAATCTATGCAGATAAATAATCAAAAGTCAAAAGTTAAAAGTCAAAAGTCAAAACTGAAGATATATCAGATAAAGCCACATTTACATTACCCAGATATACAAGGTGCAGTGATTACAATCGGCGGTTTTGACGGCGTGCACCGCGGTCATCAGAAAATTTTCAAACAAGGAATCGCACTGGCAAATAAGATAAAAAAGCCATTCGGTGTAATAACTTTTTCACCAATCCCGGCAATCGAGATTTATAAATATTTTCATTTTGCCTTGACGACGGATAAAGAAAAGATTGAAGTTCTGCAAAATTTAAAAGTTGACTTTCTTGGGATGATAAAATTTACATCGCATATTAAAAATATCGAAGCCGGGCAATTTATTTCTGATTATATTGTTAAGACGATTAAGCCTTCAATCATTGTCGTTGGCGAGGATTTTCATTTTGGCAAAGAACATAAAGGCAATATCGCATTGCTCAAAAAACTCGGTCAAGAATTTGGATTTGATGTGAAGGTTGTTTTAAGTTATAAAAGCCATAATGCACTTGTTAAGTCAACACGGATTCGGGAACTGATAATACTTGGCAATGTGAGACGAGCCAATGAATTATTAGACAGACCCCATTCAATAACCGGTAAAATTATCAAAGGCAAAGGACTTGCGACGCAACTCGGATTTCCAACGCTCAATATTAAAATTCCCGAAAAAGAAAAACTGGTGCCGGCTGATGGAGTGTATCAGATTAAGGCAAAATTTAGTGGTAAAACATACGACGGAGTGATGAATATTGGTTTTACACCGACCATTCCGGATAAACTTCGTGCTTATTCGATGCGGTCATTAGAAATTCATTTACTAGATTATGTAGGAACCAGCGAGACGTCATTGGGTAAAGAGCTAAGAGTCGAATTTTATAATTATTTAAGACCGGAAAAGAAATTTGATTCTTTGGAAGAACTCAAACATCAAATTGCCGAAGATATAAAAAAGGTTAAAGGTATGGTTAAGTAAGAAATAAAATTTAGTCATTCCAATATAATATAATTTTAGATAGTCTAAAACGGGAAATGTTTCGTAAGCAGTCAGGTAAATAGTTTAAATGTCAGTATAGTTGGCTGTGGTTTTGGATGTCCAGTTGACAGTCGAGTAGACAGTGTGGGGGCTTGGTTAATCCACTGTCGTGTAAATTATCTAATTAACTGTCCAGTAAGATGTTAAGCGGAATGTCGAGTTAATTTCCTAATCAGCAGGAAAGCACATTGTTTGGAATATTGTTTATCGGATTGTTTACCGGTTCAATCCAGCCGTATGGATTTATATTTATTAATAAATCTTGGTAGCCGCAACTTTTAAGTTGCGTGCAATTGAGTAATTTTAATTAAAATCTATCCAGATAAAATCAATGGGTTGGAGACCCTTCACTTTGTTCAGGGTGACATTTTCCAAGTAGTCTATCAACATAATTTTAGTCTGTCTTTACTATTTTTTGTGTTATGGTTTTATTGCCAGTTTTTAATGTACTAAAATAAACTCCGGGATTTAAATTTGAAGAGTTAAGAATAAACGAGTAATTGCCGGGATTCTTTTGTTCATTGACTAATGTCTTTACTAACTTTCCAGACACATCATAAAGTTGAAGCGAGACATTGGTTTGGGCGGAAAGCGAAAAGTGGATTGCGGTGTGCGAAGAGAACGGATTGGGTAAAACATTGAGCGTATAGTTTTGAGGGTTGAGTGTTGAGTATTCTTCAGTGTGAGATGCTGGAAAAGGAATAGGGATAAAATGACAAACAACCGGATTATTTGTTGCGCGTCCTTCTCCTAACCATTCAAAACCTGCAATAGAGTCAATTAGATAATTGACGACTAAAGTATCGGAAAAAACTCCGCCTAAAATCGGGAAGCGTTTTGAAGTCGTATTAGGGATGGTAATTCGTTGTTTGGCATAGACGGTCTGTCCATTGTTTCTTAATTCCACAATATAAATATCAGCACGAGCGCGGTCCGTTATTGGTTCATAATTTAAAGAGTCAAACTGCTCCCAGGAAACATAAAAATAACCGGTTGTAGGGTTTTGGACAATTGAGGGGCGGGTTGCAAAGGTGGCGTTATAACCAACCGGAGCGCTTAGATTATTTGCATTATAATGATGAACTAAAGTCCAAGGTTGTGTATTGGCTGGACTATACAACCAAATTTCTGCAGGTATCGTATATCCGGTATCGGAGACTGACGTAACGATATGCAAATTATCCTGATTATCAAATATAGCAAATAGTGAGTAGCTATTGTATCCAGGAACTAATCCAACGGATGGTGGAAATGGAAGTTGAATTGTCGGTTGCCAATTTATTCCACCGTCATTTGACAACCGATAGAAAACTCTTTCAGGATACAAATCTGTAGCATTTTCCCATAAAACTGCAATCTTATTTGATATTTCTGATGCTGCAATGTTGTA
Organism: uncultured bacterium; assembly: GCA_964642595.1. Taxonomy (GTDB): domain Bacteria; phylum Hydrothermota; class Tepidihabitantia; order Tepidihabitantales; family CAIPLT01; genus CAIPLT01. The sequence continues at coordinate 416 of CAZXRM010000159.1, read as the reverse complement.
ACAAAGAGATGCTGAGTCCGCTATTAATATCGGAGTGGACCAAGTGCACCATGGTTGGACACGTGAATAACATAGCTGAGAAGTGTTGTTATTAAACATAGCAACATGGATAGCTTGATTGTTAGATATTGCTAAAATAGGCCATAAATATCCTGATGGACCATTACAATATTCAAAAAGCCCTGCACCGGGTGTAACATCTCTTACAACAAAAGGAGTTGTCGCTGACAATACACTGCTAAATGTTACATTGCCGATTATAGGATTATTGTCCATGCTATACGGTGAAAATGGTAAAGTCATTCCATTAGACCAATTCCACTGACGAGTCGCAAAGTTATAATAATTATACATCCCAGAACTTGTTCCCTTCCAACAAACATGTATTCCGTAATCAATCAAGTCGGTCCTGCATC
>CAZXRM010000158.1:2102-3787 GCA_964642595.1 uncultured bacterium | reverse complement strand
AGATAAGTCCATGCCCAGGGATTACAACGCATCAACCGGTTTGAACCCATCAATGAACCAATAATTATTCCGTTTTGACTAATGCTCTGTTTATAATACTGCGAGCAGGTTGGTGAAAAATTGCAGATTTGCTCACCTTGTAAAGGCGAAATAACTTTTTTGTAAAAATCAATTGTCCAATTAGCCGTAACATTTAAGGAATTATATCCAAAGCAAACGCTGAAACTTATTAAAAATATCAGCCGTTTCATAAAAACTTATCTTAAAGTTTTTTCAAATTTCAGCAGTTCATCAACAATCTTTTTGCTCGGAAAATACCGCACAAACCCCTGTTTGCGGTGATAAGATGTATAGTTATTCAGGAAATGACTGATTTTCTCGTCGTCAAATCCGGAAAGATACGATGTCTGGTTTAAACCGATTTCCCGCTCGGTCCGGTTTCTTAAAATCAGGCACGGCACATCCAGAAAATAAGTCTCTTCCTGCAAACCGCCTCCGTCCGACATCACAAACTCACAGTTTTTCACCAGATTCATAAATGTAATATATTCGAGATAACCGGTCAGTTTGATATTGGGATTTTTCTCAAGCGTTTCCCAAAAACCATATTGTTTTAACTGGTTTTCGCTCGTTTTGTGGATTATATAAATGACCTTGAATTTTTGTGCAACCGACAAAACCAAATCAACCGCTTTTTTGAACCTTGGCTGGCTGTAAATTGTCTCCTGACGGTGAATTGCCGCAATCACATATTTATCCTGCTCGGTTCGGTTTTGTTTGGTCACAAAATCTGCCAGAGTATCATATACCGTATTCTGCTGGGTATTAATTTTTATACCCGGCTCGTTTCGCAGGTTTCCGATTGCCCAAGCTGATGGCGAAAAGAGCAAAGATGCCATTTTTGATGATATGCGTCTAATCATTTCTTCTGGAAACGGATGCATAACATTAAAAGACCTTAAACCGGCTTCGATATGGGCAACCTTTAACGAGAATAATTTACCAATAATACAGGCAAACAGAGTTGACATCGTGTCGCCGTGAGTAATAATGATTTTCTCATTGCCGAAAAACTCGCGGTTCTTCACAGCAGTCTTAAAACAGGTCATAAACCATATCGGCATCTCATAGAATTTGACCAAATCTTTTTTACTCTGCCACAGACGCAGGTCAGGTGATTTCAAGCCAAATCTTTTTTCCAGTTCTCGGTTGAGTTCCGGATGCTGGTCGGTCTGGACATATTTATAATTGATATTACGGTCTTGCAGTTCTTTCATTACTGGTGCAGTTTTAACTAACTGCCCTTTAGTTCCGATTAAAACTATCAAGTAAAACTCCTGTTTAATTTTCTAACCACAAAAGAAAAACTGTTTTTCGTGTCTTTCGTGTCTTCGTGGTAAAAGTCGGTTTCATCTGTTTATCCGTGATTTCATTTAGACAACAATGAATATTTTATAATCGCTAAATGCCATTTGTAAATCCGGTTTTATATCCAGTGCGATATGATATTTTTTGGCAAAGTGCGCCAGTTTGTCTTCGCGTTCGGTAATAAAGAAATCGTAAATCAAAGGTGAAACGACAATTTTTACTTTTCTACCTTGCAACTGGTTAATTTTAAGCATCAAAGCATGCTCGATTTTCATTGCAATCTCGGTTCGTGATAATATTCTACCCAGTCCATTACA
>CAZXRM010000158.1:0-2002 GCA_964642595.1 uncultured bacterium | reverse complement strand
GACGAGTATTTGCCGGAATTGACATCAATCGCAACTAATGCCTCGGTCTGGTCAATCGTAATAAACCCGCCGCTCTTGAGCCATAATTTCCGCTCAAGGATTTTTGTCATTTCCTGGTCAACTTTATAGTGTTCAAAAACCGGCAATGAACCTGAATACAAACTGACCCGGCTGATAAGATTTGGCGCAATCTTTTTTAAGTATTCGATTGCTCTTTTGTATTTCTGCTCGCTGTCAATAATTAATGCATCAACTTCGTGCGTGAACATATCGCGCACGACTTTTATCAGCACATCTGAATCGTCGTGCAAAAGAATCGGCGCTTTTTCTTTTTTCGCCTGGTTTTCAATACTGCGCCACCGGTTCTCGATATCGTAATACTCGTTTTTGATTTCCTGGTCAGAAACGGTCGAAGCCGATGTGCGGATTATCAAACCCACATCCTGCCGTTTCATTTTCTTTGCCAAATCCCTGAGTTTGTTTCTCACCCTGCGCTCGTGGATTCGACGCGATATCCCGATTCTTGAAGCCGAAGGAAAATAAACCAGATAACGACCGGCTAATGAAATGTACGAAGTTATCCTTGCACCTTTTTCACCAATCGGTTCTTTGGTAATCTGGCAAATCAATTCCTGTCCGGGATTAATTACTAATGGTTTTTTTTCTTTCTTTTTTGTGTCGGGTTCTAATTCAAGGGTTGATTCGTTAAATATTTCGCTTTCCGGAATATCGGCAAGCGGTAAGAATCCGTTCTTTTTCAGACCGAGATTGACAAACGCGCCTCGCAAACCCGGCAGAACATTTTCCACCCTGCCTTTGTAAACCCTGCCGACCAGGGTTTTCCGAATATCGTGCTCTAAATAGAGTTCGACCAGTTTTGAATTCTCCATAATCGCAATCCGAACTTCGCCGTCAACCCCTTCGATGTTATTAGTTGAAATGATAATCTCTTTTTTAGTTTTCATCGGTCCCCCTTAAAGATTCATAAGAAGCCGACTTATTGACTGTAATCGTCGTCCATCGGTGATAATACTTTTTCGTTTTTAACAACATAAAAATCCTTTCGTTCGATATTCAGACATCTGACTTGAGCATCGTCCTTTTGATATAACTGGGCAAGTATATCAAATAGTTTCATCTTCGGTGCAATCATCAGCATTAATCTCATTGTCTGATTATCATTAAATTCCATATTTTTAATGCCTGGTATCTGATTTTTTTGCCTTTCGAGCAATCCTTGATTAATTTCCCAGGCAATATTTTTTATTTCGTACTGGGCAAGATTACAGGATTTTCCCAGAGAATCGGTTCTGCGGTTGATTAACCGCGACTGCACAATTCTCATATCGCGGGGCAGAAATAATCCCAAATCCCGTACGATGTTTCCGTTATACGACCGTGCAATTTCCAAATCCAGATATTCACCGCTTGATATAACACCAACCGGCAAAGGCGGACCAAATGAGACAATCGGGTGCGGTGAAAATCCTTTGGTATAAGCAATCGGTAACTCCGAGCGCCGCAAAGTCCGGTAAATCGAGCGGACTCGGTCCAGATGACCGGCATACCGAAACGATTCGCCGACCGTGTATTTTATGCGAAATCTTTGGTTTTCAAAAATTCCGTCTGAACCCAGAGGATAATTAGTTTTAAAATCATCGGATGTCAAACGGTAATCGAACGCGGGTTTGGTCTGTTTTGGTTCTGGTTCGTTTGCGTTTGTATCCTCTGAATAATTTGGCGAAGGGTTTAATTCGCATCCTTTGACTCCGCAGTTTTGGCAATTTTCCTGGCAGTTGGCAGTCTGTTCAAAATTGACTGCCTTATTGTATTCCTGTTTGAGATAATTTTTATTTATACCGATGTCAATAAAATCCCAGGGCAACCGGGTTTCAGGATTTGCTGGTCTGAGATAATTTTCCGTATTGATATTCTGGTTTGCAATACTTGCCTTCCAGTTTCCGATATCGAATTTCTCGGTCCAGTCCTGAAATATCCCGCC
>CAZXRM010000157.1:0-3808 GCA_964642595.1 uncultured bacterium | reverse complement strand
ACCCATATCAGATTGCACGAGCAATGTGTATTTAATCTCTTTGTCAGCTTTTATATTAAGATTCACATCATAATTACGACTATTAATTCTTTTATTGTTGGTAACAAGAACTGCTCGTAAATTTTTAACTGGTGCATCAATCGTGTAATTTATTGTCACGATACTATCTTTATTGACATAGATATTACCTGGTAAAACATTTAATTTGATCGGAATTTGATTTTGGTTAAACGCCCAATAACAACCTAACCGAAATCTCTGGTTATTCAAAATCCGATATGATAACAAACCGACCAATAATAGAACCATTATGACGGTTGCATAAATTGTCTTTCGGAAATTAAATATTTGTTCTAATTTGAATTTCTCAATTTTTTTAGAGACCTGTTCAATTGCTGCATCAATCAATTCATCGGAATACCCTTCCCTTTTTTCTGTCTTTATTAATTTATATCGCTGGCACAACTCAACCGCCGGTAACAATTTGTTTTTTATTTCTGGAAAATAATTTTCTATTTTTTTAGATAGAGTAATCAGATTATCAAATAATCCTGATTTATAAATAATTAAGGCTGTTAGCGGTATCAATAAAAACAGCAACCATCGGCTAAAAAACAAGCCGATAATTAAAAACAATAAAAATAAAAATAAAGAAAATACCAAGCAAAAAACAAAAACAAGTTGATTAAACCTGTATTTTCTTTGTAATTGTTTTAATGTTTTGATTAAATCCATTAATTAATTATATTGAAATTTATGAAATTATCAATCAATTACTAAATTGGTAAACTTTACTTAATTCTTATTGGATTACCAGTTTTGACATCAATCCTTTTTGATTTGTTTTTATACTGATAAAATATATTCCGGGTGATAAATGCTGTGTTATTAACCTGTGATTGTATTTACCGGGACTACTAATTTTTTCTTCAATTGTTTTAATGGCTTGCCCGTTAGCATTATATAATCTGATTAAAACCGGACTTGAAATAGGTAAAGTATAGGAAATTTCTGTGAATTTATGACAGGGATTGGGCATGACATTCATTGATAAATCATATTCCGGACCGCTTATTGCTTCCTGAACATTCGCATAAGTCTCGTTATCAAAACGATTCTGTTTGTTTTCCACTTTCTTGTTTTCCGTATGCGGAATCCAGGCATAAAACTCGTTTGTCTTATTACCTTTGAGCAGATAAATATAACCAAATGCTGTTGTTAACGAGGCTCCGGCACCAGGAGCACTGTTTTGGGTGATTCGGGGAATCGTATCTGATGGTTGCCAAACCATTACTCCGGAACTTTCTGTATAACACCAGAAATCATTACTCTTACCGCCTTTTATCGCATAGATTTTACTGTCGCATAAAGTCATTGCACCACCTTGTTTTACTCTGCTTTTCTTCTTGCTGTTCGGATGTTTTTGCGGTAATGTATCACCCGGATATAATGACCAGGTATCGGCATTTATATCATACGAATAAAATTCATTTACTTTTCCTCCGCCCTTTAAAGCATAAATAGTTGAGAATCCATCGTAAACCAAAGCCGAACCATCTTTGAATGGTTTATTATTTAGCCCGTCTGGTGCAGGATGTTTTACTAACCAGGAATCTTCATCAAATGAATATGAGTAAAACTCATATTGTTTATTTGTCCCTTTCAGTAAAAAGATTTGGTCAGTATTAAGAGTCGTTTTTTCACCGGTTTGTTCGGGAGAATTTGTTTTGTGTGATAATGAATTTTGGTTTTTTGTTCCTGGCACATAGACGATTCCACTGCCACCTTTAAGTGGGTAGCCGGGAATTTTTTTCTTTTGCACCCAGGTATCAGTTTTTGGATTATACATCCAGAATTCATTCGAGTTTCCTTTAACTGCATATATTAAACTATCACCAAAACATAATGCAGAACCTTTTTTGACTTTACGGGATTTTATTGTATCAAAACTTATTGATTGTCGGACTATCCAAGTACGCTGATGAATTCGATAGGCATAAAAGTCTCTTGTATTATTGCCTTTGAACGCATAGATACTTGAATCAATCGGTGAAAAAACTAATGCTGCACCATCCTTAACTGGTTTACCACTGCTCGTTGAATCATTGGGAATATCCGGATAATTAAGCCAGCCGGTCTGCAGGATCCAGAAAGTGCGCGGTTCTGACCATTGACCAAAAGGCATCCCCGCTCTCACCCTCCACCAAAAATTGCCCGATTCCAGACTTTCAGAAACAAACGATGTTGCGACCGTTTCCGCAATCCTAATCGCTTCGAATAATGAATCATATGCGATTTGAATTTCATAAGCCGATGCATTCGGTATCGCTTGCCAAGTAAAATTAACTTGACTTGATTGTGTCTGATAACGGTCAATTGGCGTTAATAAAACTGGTGCGGATGGAACCCAGATGATTGAAAAATCATCAATTACCCACCAGTATTCATTATATGCACCATATAAAAAGCAGATTCGTATCGAGTTGTTTCCAGCGACATTATTCAGCGGGAAGTTGTTATAACCTGAATCTGACAAATTTGTATATCGGGCAATTTGCCCGCTCCATGTTAAACCGTTATCATAACTAATCAAAATTACACCGGAATCAGGAGTTGCCGCATCGTAATCGCGATACCAATGCCAGAATCTCAGACTGTATATACCTGGATTACCGCAATCAAGCCGTGGTGAAATTAACCGGTCTTGTCCATTCTCGATTGGATTGTACCAAATCATTGCGACTTGTCGAAGACTATCACCGATTCTTAATGTATCTTTACACCAGTCATTCGTATTCCAGATATCATCTTTTCCGCCTTGAATAATCTTCCAGCCACCCATTGGTGGATTATCGCCAGTTAAACCCCAATCTTCATCAAAATTCTCAATGTAAGATGGCGTTTGGAATTTCGGTGCAATAAACACCTGTCTCGATATTGTATCATTAGAAAAATTTCCATCTGTTGCATAAGCAGTCCAAACTTTTATTAAAACTGTATCAGGTAGCACAGGCGAAAAATTTGGGAATTGCACAACATCACTGTTACCACCAGGAATTCCAGTCCAAACTGATTCTTTGTATAAAGTTGTATTTCCTATAATTTGGTAATATACATATAGACCTGGTGGTGGTCCTGTTGAAACACTATTATTTCGTACCGTTGCTTTTGGTTGGTATGTAGAATCAGCGACAATTGGAATTTTGGGGTAATCAATACTGACCGGATAAAAATCATAATAACTCGTATCCAATTCCGGCAATATTACATCATCAATTGCCACATAGAAATTACTGTAACATGGATACTGGAATGCCACAAACATACTTGTTGTATCAATTATTATTGAATTGAGAGGAATAATTCGATATTGCCAGTTCGTATTATTGGTGGAAATAACATCAATTATCTGGGGGAAATTTGATGTGTCAAGACTATTTGACAATGTATTAACCCTGACCAATAATGTCTCGTAATATTCTGATGATGCGGCTCGATACCAAAAAATCAATGAATCACCTGCTGTTGCTTTCAAACGCGGTGTAATCAACCAGTCGTTATTTGGCGCATAAGGTGAAGGGTCATAAAAAATCCGGGCGCAATACGAATCAGCATAAAATGTATAATTTATTTTCCCCCATTCATTATTACCATTGAAATTAAAAACTGTCCAGCCCGGTGGTGGAAATGGCGAAAGAAAAGTTTCCATATTACCTTGTGTATAAACAAAAACATTAAAATTCATTGAATCATTTTCCGGAACTGGGTCACCACTTAACATTACCCTGACCCTAATCTGATAATTTCC
>CAZXRM010000156.1:0-3813 GCA_964642595.1 uncultured bacterium | reverse complement strand
TGATTAAGTCAATAATTGTTAAAATATCTCTTTACTTTTCAAATTCAATAACATTACAGGTAATTGTCCGTTCAATACCGTCAATTGGCTGAATCTTATTGATAATAATATTGCCGACCGTATTAAAATCCTGACCCTGTAAAAGCACAATTAAATCATAAGGTCCGGAAATAGCATTAACTCTGACCACACCGGCAGTCGAAGAAAGTTGTTCATACACTTTCTTTGCCATACCGTGAGATACGGTAATCAAAATATAGGCACTTGCTACCATATTTCCTCCTAAAAATTAGTAGTGAGCAGCGAGTAGTGAGGAAACAGGATTTTAACTCGATTCTCGCTACTCATTCCTCGCTACTTATGTTATTACCAAATACCTGTTTTCAAATATTCATCACAGGCTTTTGCTGCAATGCGACCTGCGCCCATTGCCAAAATCACAGTTGCCGCACCGGTCACAATATCACCGCCGGCAAACACTCCCTTTTTTGAAGTTTTACCGGTCTTCTCATCAGCAATAATATTTCCGTGCTTTGCAATTTGTAGGTCTGGTGTTGTCTGTGGTATTAAAGGATTCGGACTCTGCCCAATTGCGACAACGACCGTATCAACCGGAATTTTAAATTCCGAACCAGGAATTGTTATTGGTCGTCTTCGTCCGGAAGCGTCTGGTTCACCCAGTTCCATTCTTAAACATTCCATCTCTTTAACCCAGCCATTCTCGTCACCATAATATTTAACCGGTAGAGTTAGAAATTCAAACTTGATTCCTTCTTCTTCAGCATGGTGTATCTCTTCGATTCTTGCTGGCATCTCAGTCTTGCTTCGACGGTAAATAATCATTGATTTGTCTGCACCCAATCTTAAAGCAGTTCTTGCCGAATCCATTGCAACATTACCGCCGCCGATTGTTGCGACTCTTTTACCGCGTATAATTGGTGTATCGTATTCCGGGAATAAATACGCTTTCATCAGATTAGAACGGACTAAATACTCATTTGCCGAATATATTCCATTAAGATTTTCACCGGGTAAATTCATAAACCATGGCAGACCAGCTCCGGTGCCGATAAATACTGCATCAAAATCTTTTAAAAGTTCATCAACGGTTTGGGTATTACCGACCACAAAACTGGTCATAAGTTTAACACCTAATTTTTCAATATACTCAACTTCCCGCTGGACTATTGCTTTGGGCAAACGAAATTCCGGAATACCATAAACTAAAACACCGCCTGCTTTGTGTAATGCTTCAAACAGCACAACTTCATGTCCTAATTGTACCAAATCACCGGCAAACACTAATCCCGCAGGTCCAGAACCAACCACTGCAACTTTTTTACCGGTTGAAGGATGTTTTGCTGGAATATCGGTCACGCCTGTTTGTGCTTCCCAGTCTGCAGCAAATCTTTCTAACCTGCCGATTCCGACTGGTTCCATCTTTTTACTTAAAATACATTCTTTTTCGCACTGGTCTTCTTGTGGACAGACTCGACCGCATATTGCTGGTAAAACATTTTTCTGCTTTAAAACTTTTATTGCATTTTTGAAATCTTTTTCTGCAATGTGTTTGATAAATCCTGGTATGTCAATTTCAACCGGACAACCGCCAACGCATAAAGGTTTTTTGCACTGCAGACAACGCTGTGCTTCTAATACTGCATCTTCTTCGGAATAACCATAAGGAACTTCCTTAAAATTCTTGATTCGCTCTTGAGCCGTCTGTTCTTTCATTGCTGTCTTTTTTGGATTTGGCTTTGGCATATTTTAGTATCGAGTAGCGAGTATCGAGTATATAGGAAAAACTTCTTCATTCAAGATACTTCTCACTATTCGCTCCTTTTAATTGATTTAATTAGACCTGTCAACATTTTTGCAATTTCTTCAATTTTTGTTAACAGGTAGTTTTTATTAATATTATATCCTAAATCGTTCGATAGAATTATATAATAATTCAATTCATCCATTGAACCTTGTGCGATATTGTAAAAATTTATTTTATCTTTTTGACCACGTTTTCTAAATCCTTCTGCGATATTTGCTGGTATAGAAAACGCCGCTCTTCTCATCTGTGATACAAGTCCAAATCGTTCATCGGTCGGAAATTGTTTTGTTGATTTATAGATTTCCAAAACAATTTGATGGGCTTTTTGCCATACCTGCAGATCTTCAAATTTGGTCAGCACTTCTTAATCCTCGCTACTCACTACTCGCTACCCACTACTTTCTTATTGTATTCGTCCAATGAAATTTTCTCGTCTTTAATATAGTTTTTAAGTCGAGCCATTAAAGAATCAAAGTTGACTTTGTGCCCGTCAAATTCCGGTCCGTCAACGCAGGCAAATTTAGTTTCATTCCCAATTTCGACCCGGCAGACTCCGCACATCCCGGTTGCATCAAGCATTATCGGATTAAGACTGACAATCGTTTTGATATTATACGGTCTGGTTGTTTCTGATACTGCTTTCATCATAATCACCGGACCAACCGCAAACACGCAGTCAATTTTTACACCTTCGTCAATCAGCCGTTTTAATTCATTTGTCACCAGTCCTTTTTTACCATAAGTTCCGTCATCGGTTGTGATATAGAACTCATCAGATACTGACCGCATTTCCTGTTCCATAATCATCAGATTTTTACTTCTCGCTCCGACGATTGAGATGACTTTGTTACCAGCTTCTTGTAAAGCCCTTGCTACCGGATAAATTTCCGGAGTTCCGACACCGCCGCCGATACAAACAACTGTGCCATACTTTTCAATCTCAGATGGTTTTCCCAAAGGTCCGATTAAATCCATTACACTGTCACCAACGTTTAGAGTTCCGAGTTGTTTGGTTGATTTACCGACTTCCTGAAATACAATGACTAAAACTCCATCTTTTCTCGCATCCGCAATTGTCAAAGGTATTCTCTCACCTGTTTCATTTATTCTCAATACAATAAACTGTCCGGGTTTGGCTTTCTGTGCAATCAAAGGTGCATCAAAATCAAAAAGTTTAATACCCGGCGCTAATTCTTTCTTATTAAGTATTTTGTTCATAGAATGATAGTATATTTATAATTAGACGCTTGTCAACCACCCACAATCTCCTCACTACTCGCTACTCGCTGCTAATTATACCGCCGCCGACCACAACATCATCTTTATAAAAAACTGCGGCCTGTCCTGGCGTAATCGAAGATTGCTCATTATCAAAAACGACCCTGACTTTATTATCAATAATACGAATTGTTGCTGGTACTGGTTGATAATTATATCTTATCTTTACATTAACTTTAATTGGTTTATCTAACTGCTTAATGCTTATAAAGTTTATATTATCAGCAATACACTCTTTTTCGTACAATTCATCTTCAGTTCCAACAATAATATTATTATTTTTGCCGTCAATTTTCAACACATACAATGGTTTGTCCATTGGAATACGAATATGTCGCCTCTGCCCGATTGTGTAATAAATTATTCCCGGATGTTTTCCAATTACTTTTCCTTTGGTGTTGAGAATCGCACCTGGCATCGGCTTAATATTAAATTTTTCAATCAGAAATTTGGGATAGTTCTTGTCCGGCACAAAACAAATTTCCTGGCTATCTGGCTTATCGGCAACTAAAAGACCATACTTTTTTGCAATTGTTCTGACTTCGGTTTTCTTCAATGCTCCAACTGGAAATATAGTTTTGGATAATTGTTTTTGAGTCATCGTGTATAAAAAGTAAGATTGGTCTTTCGTTTCATCCATCCCTTTTCTTAATAGCCAACGTTTATTATTTTTATCATAATCAATAATTGCATAATGACCAGTCGCAATC
>CAZXRM010000155.1:2192-3829 GCA_964642595.1 uncultured bacterium | reverse complement strand
TGTAAATATGCAATAAGTATTGATACAATCCAAAATCGGATGGGCTTGACACCAGTTCCTAAATATCTACCGCGCGCATTTATGTGTTATGATTATTTAGTTGCGCATGGTGATTCAGAAGTACTTGGATTGCTCCGGTCGGACACAATTGACTTAAGAAAAACCGTTGTCTTAGAAGAAAATCCTGAAATTTTACCTGAAAATAATCCGTCAAATCCGTCTAATCCAGAGTTACCGAATGATTCGGTTGTAATTCAAAACTGGCAGAATAACTATATCAAAACCTATGTCAGAACCGACCAGCCCGGTTTTTTAGTTATGTCGGAAATGTACTATCCGGAATGGAAAGCGGGCATTGACGGCAAGCCAGCCAAAATATATTGTGCTAATTACATATTACGCGCAGTCTATGTACCAGCCGGTGAACACAAAATCGAAATGTATTACAGCAAACGCAATATCACAATCGGTGCTTTGATTAGTCTGATAACTTTGATTTTTGCCGGAGTACTTGGTCTGATTGCCTATAAACGAAACAAACCAAAAAAGATTACCGGATAAAATAATAATCAATATTTAATAATATGAAGATAATCATAATAATATTTACGATTACAATTACCACAAGTTTTGCTCTACCCACAATTGTCCACAACACCGGCATCGCTGATTTCATTCAATATAACCAATACCTGTTCGTTGATATATCTGGTTTGGCAGATGATGCTTTAAACAGCAGGAATTTCAAGTCAGCGGAAACTTTATACTATGACTGTTTCAATCTTGCAAAAAGCAAGAAGAATCATAAACTAATCGGCTATTCACTTCTTGGTCTTGGAACATTCTATCGAATTAAAAGTCAATATGACAGCGTTCTTTCTAAACTAAATCAGTGTTTAAATTATAAAGATAACATTGCTGATTCTTTGCCGATTTCCCTTATTTATTATAATCTTGCACTTAGTCACCATTATCTTAATAATTTGGATTCTGCCCTGTTAAATTATAATTCTGCATTGAACTATTATCCTTTTGGCTATTGGACATTGATTAATCGGGGTGATGCGTATCGTGATAAACAAGAATATAGTGATGCAATTTCTGATTACCTGCAATATCTTGATAAAGATTCGACCAATGCCGATGTGATGGTAAATATTGCAGAAGTCTATCTTATTAAAAATAATAAAATTGATGCCCGCCACTGGTATGAACAAGCGCTAAAATCTAAAAACAGTTTTACTATATTTAAGGAATCAGATATTCAGGAAAAAATCAATAATCTGCCTGTGCCGGATAAGAACTAATTAGAACCAGCGCACTCTGGCGCTTTTTAATCTTCTCCCCTTCCACAATGCCCGATTCGTCATTGTCAATATCATTGACCGAAACCCGATAAAAATTGCCATCGCAATCGCTAAAGGATAAAAGAGAAATATATGTAATGGATACCGGAATTTTATCGCTAATAACAACCACATAAAAATTGTAATAACAACCGATATCAAAGAATATACAAATGATGAACCATAATTGGCGGTTATTAAACTGCTAAACATGATTACTAAAGGTTGAAAAGTAATAATGCCCATCCAAATCCAGATAAAAATTGTCAATAATATCCGGTAATCAAAAAG
>CAZXRM010000155.1:0-2092 GCA_964642595.1 uncultured bacterium | reverse complement strand
ACAAGAAATCGTTACTGGTCTGTATTCAGTATCGGCATCAGTGAACAATAAAAAATCACCTTCAGCCATTTCGCTCAATTGATGACAAGCCCAGGATTTTCCAAGCCAGCCTTCAGGTAATGGTTTTCCTTCCATCACTTTTATTTTGTCTGATTTTATCTTGCTTAATATTTTGCTGGTTTTATCCGATGAATTATCATTCAGCACAATAATTTCTAAATTTTCGTAGTCTTGATTAATTAAGGATGTTACACATTTCTCTATTGATTTCTCTTCATTTCTTGCTGGTATCAGCACTGACACTTTTGGCTTTAAAGAAGATTTCGGAAATCGCTCCAGTTTTTTCATCAGTATCGAATTGGTGATGGCAATCAGACCTTGCACTGCAAGAAAAATCATTATTCGATATGAATTAAGTATAAAACATAAAAAGAATCTCATCTATTTTAAATCTGTCCAATGTTTATAAACAATTATCGCTAAATTACTGATAAAAATTGGAATTAATATTAGATTTCGATTAAATACAAGCAGATATATCAGAAGAAACAGAAATCCAATAATTGTAACTAATGCATCTTTTTTTATTCTAAGAACAAACTTGAGCAAAACAAATGCGAAACCGAGCACAGTTGGTCCTTGCCAAAGTGTCAAACCAGCCCACACTCCAAAACTTGGCGCAATCGCTTTGCCGCCTTTGAAATTAAGAAAAGGTGAAAATGCGTGTCCCACAATTGGTGCAATTGCAATCGGGAAAATTCTTATATCATTAATTTTGTAAGATTGATAAATAATAAATATCGGAATAAATCCTTTCAGAAAATCAAGGAGCATTGCCGGAATACCGATTTTCCAACCACCAGTTTTAAACGCATTTATTGCTCCAGGATTCTTATCGCCAATTTCGCGGATATCTTTACCGGTAAGTTTTCCCAACCAATACGAAAACATCAAAGACCCGCATAAATAGCAAATTAGAATAAGTAATATCAAGTTCATTCAGATTTTCCTATATCTGTATCAACAATATTACAAATAGATTACAACGATGTTATACGATGTCAGCGATAGTTAATATCGCTGTTTTTATCGCTGTTATCGTTTTATATTTAAAATTACAATTATTTAAACATCTCATCACTTAGCCCGTTGTTAAATTTATAATTAGTATAATATTCCTGCATCACAATAAACTTATGCGCCAGACTGAAAATAACTTTAACATCAATCTCCATTTGTAGATAGAATTTTGTCGGCACCCAGTATTTGTCTGTTTTCGAGTAATCGAGAACGATGTTAAAATTCTTCAATACAAATGGCAGTCCGACTGGTGTAAACTGGTATTGCACGACATTAGAATCGTTTTTCAGGATATAGGCAAACCCCTGAAGCATATCCTTGCCTTTTTTATTCGGTTTATAACCAATTTTCCAAACTGCCATATTATTATAATATTCCTCGCCCAGATAACTGAAACTGTAATTATTTCGATAGGGTGAAGCAAACGGCAATTTGGTATTCATATCACCGCGACTCTGTTTCATTTCTTTTTTCATTTCTTCACCCGACAACTTTTTACCATCCTTAATTATTTCCCAATATTCACTTTTCTGTTTATTATAGCCTTTAGTATAAATATGTCGTTTTGAATACATCGTTTTAATTGTATCTCTATTTTTATTCATCTCAACATAAGAAAAACTACCGTCAAATGTCGCATCTTGTATCTCACTGTCCATTTTATCCTGCTGTCGGAAAACGCCGCGCAATATTGTACTTAAATCTGCACCCGATAATTGGATGATTGATAAAATAATGATAGATATAATGTAAAATCTTTTCTTTCTAATAATCAATTCCCACGCCCCATTCTGTCTTTAATGCCGGTTTTAATGGCGGAGTTTGTTTCCAGACTTTTTTATTCTTGGCAAATCGTTCATTGTATTTATTTTTACCTGCGCCATCGATATCAAATGGATTCACTTGAGCAAACCCGATACTTACAATAAAAAGTCCAACAAGAAATTTTTTGACACCCATAATATCAATACTATCTATTAAATAACTTTTTGTCAATCCGACAAAATCGCAA
>CAZXRM010000154.1:0-3866 GCA_964642595.1 uncultured bacterium | reverse complement strand
AGTTGCGATTTTGAACTTGGAACCAAAGTTGCTGTTTTGGAGTTGGAACGACATGCGGGGTTGACAAAATGCAAATAGGAGATTAAACTAAATTATTATGCTGTCTCTGATTTTATCTTTATTTATTGTCAATGCCGGTACTGATATCGGCACAACTGGTTTTAATTTCTTAAAAATCACGCCAACCGCAAAGCAAGCCGCGATGGCGGGCGCTTCGATTGGACTGGAATCGGATAACAGTTTATCCGGTCTTGATTTTATCTACAATCCCGCGGCAACCGCACAAAAATCAATAATTACTGCCGGTTATCTTGCTTATGTTGCAGATATCGGCATTGGCGTTGTCGGTTATTCCAGACAATCACCGTTCTCATTCTTAAAATCCGGTGGCATCAGCATCTCTTATCTAAATTCCGGCACGATTAAACGAACCGACATTGCCGGCAATGAACTTGGCACTTTTTCCGTATCTTATCTTAATCTCAATGCGGCCGGTAATATTAATTTAGCAAACGATTTGAATGCCGGTTTAGGTTTGAAAATTCTCTACGGTTCGATTGACAGTTTTTCCGGAATCGGCATTGCATCTGATATTGGTCTGCGTTATCGTCCAACCGTCAAAGGTCTGTTGCTGGGTCTGGTTGTTAAAAACCTCGGCTATCAGGTAAAATCATTCAATACTGACCGCGACAACCTTCCACTCGATATCGGCATTGGCGCCGGATATACTATAAGTGACAATATAAATTTTGCCCTGGACATCCACAAGCCGATTGACAATTCGATTCTTTTCAACCTTGGTGTCGAGGGCTGGGTAAATAAATTTGTCGCTCTGCGCGGTGGTTACAATTCATTAGGCAAAGATTATCGCACCGGCGGTGCGGCTGACATTTTAGCCGGACTTTCCGTCGGTCTGGGTGTAAAATATTCAAAATATCAAGTTGATTACAGTTTCACGCCAATGGGTGATTTAGGACGTTTACATCACATCACACTGCTCTTTTCATTATAGTTTAATGAAACCACAAGATTTCACAGATTTTCACAAGATTTCTGATAAGAATTTTTCTGTGTCAATCTCGTGTTAATCTGTGGATAAAAATATTTTATGAAAAAACAGTTCGTTAAAGATTTCTTAGATGACAAGATGGTAGGTGCCAAGGTCAATGATATTTTTTACATCCGTTATTGCCGACAATTAAAAACGCGTGATGGCAGAGATTTTATTATTTTAGAACTTACTGATAAAACTGGAACAATTCAAGGGAAAATTTGGGATAAAGTTAATTCATTAAAAGAACTTTGTTCGCCTGGTAATTTTGTTGAAGTTACGGGCAATGTATCAACATATGATGAAGAGGTTCAACTTAAGATTAATGATATTAATATAATAGATGATAAAAAAATTTCAGCTGATGATTTTATACCCTCCAGCAGATTGAATATCGAAGAAATGTACAAAGAACTGCTCGGTTATTTTGATGCGGTCAAAGATAAAGACTATCGAAAACTTCTCGACACTCTATTTTCCAATACTGAGTTTGTTAATAAATTCAAAAAAGCGCCGGCATCAACCGGCATTCATCATGGTTATCTGGGCGGTCTGCTGGAGCACACTTTATTTATGCTCCGTCTTTCGAGTTCGGTCCCGAATGTTTATGAAGAAGTCGACTATTCGTTACTCGTTACCGGTCTAATTTTGCACGATATCGGTAAAATCACAAGTTATGTTTATGAAAAAGTCATTGACCATACTGATGAAGGTCATCTAATTGGACACATTGTCCGCGGCTATGAAATTACCAAAAATGTTATCGGTAAAATTCCTGATTTTCCGATTAGTAAAAAAGAACTTGTGTTGCATATTATCTTAAGCCATCATGGTCTTCGGGATTACGGTTCGCCAGTTACACCCAAATTTGCCGAAGCGTTTATGGTGCACGATTTAGATAATTTGGATGCACGGATGATGATGTTTCGCGATGCAACCGAGAAAAATCCAGATGTCAAATGGACTGAGTATCACCAGTTTCTTGAAACCAGAATATTCGTAAAGCCACAGATAAACACGGATAAAAATCGGTAATGTCAAGTGCGTGGCAGGCATTTGCTGATTGGGGTAAAAATCTCAAAGTTGAACTAACTCCTGACAAATTAGATAAATTTCAAAAATATCACCAGTTATTACTGGAATGGAACAGGAAAATGAACTTAGTGTCGCGACAGGATGTTGACCGAATAATTTCTTACCACTTTATTGATTCAATATCTGCTATTACCGAAATACCGGAAAACTCGGTTGTCTGTGATTTGGGTACTGGCGCTGGTTTGCCAGGAATACCAATTGCGATTGTTCGTGATGATATTAAGATCTATTTAGTCGAATCAATTAAAAAGAAGGCGCTATTTCTATCTGAAACTATCAAGACACTAAGACTGGAAAACACTGTTGTCTTAAACCAGCGGGCAGAAACTATTAAAGATATAAAGTTCGATGTGATACTAATAAGATTATTCGGTAAAATTCCTGATGTTTTACCATTGGTGTCAAGACTATTATCGGCCAGAGGTAAAATTATATTTTATAAAATCAAAGGTGTTGAAAAAGAGATTGAACAGGCAGAAAAGACTGCACATAAACTTCATCTGCAATTATCCGCGATAAAAGATATATTATTGCCCACATCAGAAATATTGAGAAAACTTGTTATTTATCGTTTGATAAAGAAAAATTAAAAATGAAAATCAAAAACACATATTAAAAACATAGAAACTAAGAAGGCTTGTCCTTTTCACATTTTTACGTTTGTGTTTTTTATTTTTGGTTTTTAATATTTAATTTTAGCATCCGTGTTTATCCGTGGCTAATTTTCTTATATGATTGATAAAACAAACAAAACATCTATTTTAGTAATTACCTCCCTTGCTTCATTTCTAACGCCGTTTATGGCTTCGTCAGTCAATGTTGCCCTGCCTTTAATTTCCCGCCAATTAGGAATGAATGCGATTTTATTAAGCTGGGGTATAACCGCTTATGTGCTGTCCGCCGCAGTTTTTTTGGTCCCGTTCGGCCGGCTTGCTGATATCTTTGGCAGAAAGAAAATATTCTTATATGGCTTGATTATTTTTACCTTTGCATCTTTATTGGCCGCAATATCCAACTCATCTATACTATTGATTTTTTCCCGTGCCTTGCAGGGTTTTGGTAGTGCAATGACTTTTGGCACTGCAACCGCTATATTGATTTCGGTTTTTCCGTTTCAGGAACGCGGAAAAGTATTGGGTATAAATATCGGTTCGGTTTATCTGGGACTTTCGCTCGGTCCATTCCTGGGCGGAATTCTGACTCAGTATTTTGGTTGGCAAAGTATATTTTTCCTTCAAGTTCCGCTGGGCTTAATCGTCATCGCATTAACAATTTGGAAACTCAAAAATGAATGGACTTGCCCCGCACCTATTTCTGACGCCCAAAAAGATAATACTACAACAAGTAATTTGTATAACACAGGTTTTGAAAATAGGCGCTGGGTAAAAATGTCGGGTGAAAAATTCGACTTAATTGGGTCAATTATATATGGGTTGTCAATATTTTTCATTATCTACGGATTGTCAATACTGCCCAATTTAGCTGGTTTTATTTTAATTGGATTAGGTGCTTTCGGGATTTATCTGTTAATAAAAAGAGAAGAAAAAGTTGTGTACCCGATTCTCAATGTTAACCTGTTCCGACAAAACATCACCTATGCGTTTTCTAATCTTGCGGCTGCTATCAATTACAGCGCGACATCGGCAGTCGGATTTCTTTTAAGTCTTTATCTTCAGAACATAAAAGCACTAAATCCGGCACAAGCCGGAATGGTTTTATT
>CAZXRM010000153.1:0-3915 GCA_964642595.1 uncultured bacterium | reverse complement strand
ACTCACAACAAATGACTTTGAACAGACGCATTTTACTATCTCAAAACATCCATTATTCCATGTGGGAGATGCCTCCCCTATCTCATTAGTTGTTAGTGATTAGTTGTTGGTTGTTAGTAAGTTAACAGAGATATCAACTCGAAAAATATATTAGTTGTAACTAATACTTGTAAGACATTGTATTTTTGATGGTTGGATTAAATTTGCTCGTTTCATAATTATTATTCATTAATGAAGTAATTATTAATTTTGATAGTTAGTTTTTATAATAATGACATTTAATTAGGGCGAGTCGGTCTGAATCAGATGGATTAAGTGTTTTTAGATTGCACAAAATACCTATAAAATCTTGATTAAATATTGACATATTGATTTTTTCGGTTATCCTATTTATTAACATTTTATATGTTGTGAGGGATGAAATTATGAACTGGATTAAATTAGGAGTTGTTTCAATTTTCTTTATTCTTGTCATCAATTGTGGCGGGCAAAAACCATCTGCACCGGAAATTACTGTACCGACCTATGTGTTGCCTAACATCACCGATACTTTTAGTGCGGTTGCAGTTGACCCGAATGGCGATGATGTGAAATATATGTTTAACTGGGGAAATGGCAGTGAAAGTAACTGGAGCGGGTATTTGGCAAGCGGGACAGTTTACAAAACAACTTATGCTTATCCCAACATCGGCACTTTTTATATCAAAGCACGAGCACAGGATAATACGAATAAAACTTCGGGCTGGTGCGAAGAAGTAAAGATTGTCTGTAATTACGCCCCACTTCTGTGGGATTTGGCAGCGGATGAAGATTTTGACTGTATGGTCAATTCGACACCAGCAATTGACGACCAGGGAAACATCTATTTTGGTTGTCTGGAAGGTCATATTCATTCGGTCAACCGCAGTAATGGTTCGCAACGCTGGCGGTATAATACTTATGAACAGGGTGAAGTTGTTGCGTCACCTTCAATCGCAAGTGACGGCACGATTTATACGTGTGACCGCGATGGTTATATTTATGCGTTAAATTCCAACGGTAGTCTGAAATGGCAGGTTCAGCCATATACCACCGATATTTTAGCAACTCCGGCAATTGGACGAATGAATGAAATTTATGTGAACACGGATGATGGTTTAATTGCTTACAGCGCTTCTGGGCAGGAGATGTGGTACATTGACAGTATAAATGGTAAATCCTCAGTGACAATTGACCAGTCTAATTATTTATATGTTGGAACTTATGAAGGTTATTTGTATTCACTCGATACGGCAGGAAATATCCGCTGGCGGTATCTGACCGGCGACGAAATAATCTCATCGCCAACCATCAGTTCGACCGGCAAGATTTGTTTTGGCGGTGAGGATGGATTCTTTTATATGCTTAATTCGGATGGTTCTTTGTTCAGGCGAAATCAAATTGCGACCTCAATATCTCAATCGGCAATTATCGGTGCGGATGGTTCGATTTATATAACAACTGATGACGGACACTTGTTCAAATTTAATGCGAGCGGTAATGAAGAATTTGATTTTATTACGGATGGTTCTGCGTGCTCGAGTCCGGCAATTGTCAATGACCCGATTATCGGTGATTTAATATTGTTTAAAGCATCCTGGGCAAAGAAAAAGATAAGACAAGCTGACGAAGACTCGCTCTATATGGTAAAAAGTGACGGACAGGAACTGGGTGCGGGTTGGATTGTACAAATGGATGCATCAGATGGAATTCTCGCATCACCGATGATTGGTGCAGACGGAACAATTTATATCGGTGGCGGCATTGATGATGAAAATGACCGCGGTGGTTTATTCGCTTTAGTTGGGCGCGGTACCTTGGCGAATTCGATTTGGCCATTGTTTAGACGAGACAGAAAAAATACAGGAAGAGCGCAGTGAACAAAATTCAAAATTTAAAACCAGTTCAACCGATGCCGGATTTTCCAGCAATCGAGCGCAAAATACTCGATTTCTGGAAAGAGCATAAGTGTTTTGAGAAACTGGTTGCCAAAAATAAAGGAAATAAGAAATTCTCGTTCTTAGACGGTCCGATCACGGCTAATAACCCGATGGGCGTGCATCACGCCTGGGGCAGAACTTATAAAGATTTGTTCCAGCGCTACAAGGCAATGCTTGGTTATGACCAGCGCTATCAGAATGGTTTTGATTGCCAGGGATTATGGGTCGAGGTTGAAGTTGAAAAAGAACTCGGGTTTAATTCTAAGCGGGATATTGAAAAATTCGGCATAGATAAGTTTGTTGAGAAGTGCAAAGAACGGGTAGTAAAATACTCTAAAATCCAGACCCAGCAGTCAATCCGGCTCGGACAATGGATGGATTGGGACAATTCGTATTACACAATGACCGATGAGAATAATTATACAATCTGGCACTTCTTGAAAAAATGTTATGAGCACAAATGGATTTATAAAGGCCATGATGTGATGCCCTGGTGTCCGCGCTGCGGAACCGCTTTATCCGAGCACGAAATTGTTACCGAAGGTTATAAAGAACTGACCCACCCAGCGATTTACCTGAAGTTTCCGATTAAGGGCAGGAAAAATGAATATATTTTAGTCTGGACTACGACACCATGGACTCTTTCATCAAATGTCGCCTGCGCCGTGCATCCGGAATTGTTTTATATCAAGGTCAAACAGGATGACAATGTTTATTACCTGATACAATCCCGTCTTGAAATTCTGTCCGGCAAATATGAAGTGCTGGAAGAATTTGAAGGGAAAAAACTAATCGGGCTTGAATATGACGGACCTTATGATGAACTGCCGGCTCAAAAAGGTGTGATACATAAAGTTATTCCTTGGGAAGAAGTGAGCGGCGGTGACGGAACCGGCATTGTGCATATTGCACCGGGTTGCGGTAAAGAAGACTTTATGCTCGGCAAGGAATTCAATCTCACGGCGATTGCACCATTAACCGAAGGCGGATATTTTATCGAAGGGTTCGGATTTTTAACCGGACTGAATGTCAAGGATAGCGCTAAACCGGTATTTGAAGACCTAAAGAAAAAAGGGATGGTCTTTAAAATTGAAAATTACACTCACCGGTATCCGGTTTGCTGGCGCTGCGATTCAGAAGTTATTTTCCGATTGGTTGATGAATGGTTTATTAAAATGGACGAGCTCAGACATCAGATTATGGAAGTGGCAAAACAGGTGCGATGGATTCCGGAATTCGGCCTGGAACGAGAACTAGACTGGCTGAATAATATGCAGGACTGGTGCATTTCTAAAAAACGATACTGGGGACTGGCTTTACCGATTTACGACTGCAAATGCGGAAAATTTGAAGTGCTGGGCGGACGAGACGAACTAAAAGCAAAAGCGGTTAATGGCTGGGAAAAGTTTGACGGACATTCGCCGCATCGCCCATGGATTGACGAAGTTAAAATTAAGTGTTCTGCTTGCGGCAAAGAAGTTGATAGAATATTGGATGTCGGAAACCCTTGGTTGGATGCCGGGATAGTACCATATTCAACGATGAATTATTTATCGAACCATAAATACTGGGAAGCGTGGTTTCCGGCTGACTTTATTACCGAATGTTTTCCTGGCCAGTTTCGCAACTGGTTCTATGCAATTCTGGCGATGAGCACAGTATTAGAAAACCGAACTCCATTTAAAATACTGCTCGGACACGCGTTGGTGAAAGACGAGAAGGGTGAAGATATGCATAAATCGAGCGGTAATGTCATCTGGTTTGAGGAAGCAGCGGAAAAGATGGGGGCAGATATTATGCGTTGGATTTTTACCAGTCATAACCCGCAGGAAAATCTTAATTTTGGTTATCAGGCCGGTCACGAGGTAAAAAGAAAACTGCTCACCTTGTGGAATGTGTACAGTTTCTTTGTAACTTACGCCCGAATTGACCTGCCGCAGATTAAACCGGTTACACC
>CAZXRM010000152.1:0-3916 GCA_964642595.1 uncultured bacterium | reverse complement strand
TCAGCAACTTCAACATACTCGTCAAGTTTTTCAAAGCATTGCTCGCAGTATATTTTGGGCGGGACATAAACCATATTGCATTTACTGCACTTGGTGCCAAGAAATACGCCGTCTTTCTGGATGCTGCGCAGGAATTTTTCACCGGCAATGCCGGCAGTATATAAACTTTCGACCGGCATTTCACCATACCATGGTTTTGCTTCAGCTGCTTTAGTCAATCTATTTTTCAATGCCATAATAACTCCAATCCAGTAGACAGTATACAGAATACAGAAAACAGGGAAGTTATACCAATCATTGTTTGATTTGTTTTACAGCACTTATTAGGCGAAAAAGCATTTTGCTGATTTCCTCAATTAAGTTGTTTATATTATCGGTATTTGTTAAATAATTGAGGTCTTTGGCAAGAATTATATAATACCGAAGTTCTTCTAAAGAACCTTGGGCAATGTTATAAAAATTTATCTTGTCTTTATTGCCATGTTTTTTGAAGCCCTCAGCAATATTAGCTGGCACAGAAACCGAAGCCCTTCTCATCTGAGAAATCAAACCAAATCTTTCTTCCGATGGGAATTTTTGACTTGTTCTATAAATTTCCAGTGCCAGTTGGTGTGCTTTTTGCCAAACGAATAAGTCTTCAAACCTTTCTAATTTTCTTTGTTTCCGGTTCTGGATATTTTCCATTTTTATTCTGCCTGTATCCTATCTACTACATTCTGTTTACTCTTTTATTGGTTTCCAGTATTTGATATCCGTGATTGCGCCTTCGCGTTCTTTTTCCGGTTTCCAGACTGCTTTGACTTTCATTCCGACATAGATTTTCTTGGGGTCAACTTCGCCTAAAAGATGCATAATTCCCATTCCTTTGGATGCGCCGTCAATTTCAATTACCGCCGGCAAAAGCGGCTGCTTAAGATACTGCATATCCCAGGTCACATAGCACAAAGAGAAAGTATTTACCGTGCCTGTATCCAATAATTCAACCCAGTTGTCAATTGGTTTAAAGCACCACTCGCAGAAGATTCGGGGCGGGACCATTTTTCTACCGCACTTGTGACATTCGACTCCGAGTATTTTCCCGGCTTTCATTCCTTCCAGATATTTACCGATTGCGATGCCACGGTCCCAGGCATATCTGGTGTCGCCTTTCCAATAAGTTGTGCAGACCTTGCCTTTTTTGAAATCGTCAGTCGAGAGTCCGGTGCCCTGAAAATCGAGATTTAATTCTTTGGGCTTGCTCAGATTCATAATCGGATTTTGTTTTTTTATTGAACTTTTGACCTGTTTTACTTTTGAACTTTTGCTCTTTTGAACTTTTGCTCTTTTCATTTCTCCTCCTTAGACTCCGACTACGACAACCGTGCCGACTTGCATTAAGTCGCCCCAGGCCTGGGCAACACCGCGTTTAACTTTTCGTGCGACCTGTCGTTTGCCAGCTTCGCCTCGTAATTGCCAGAATAGTTCGGCTAATTTCATCAGTCCAGCCGCAGCAATCGGATTGCCAACACCTAAAAGTCCGCCCGACGGACATACCGGAAGTTCACCATCTCTTTGCGTAATACCGTCAACCGTCATCTGCGGTGCTTCGCCTTTGCCAGCGAGCATTAAACCTTCGAGGTGATGCAGTTCTTTGTAATCGAACGGGTCGTAGGGCTCAGCAATGTGAATCTGGTGTCTTGGGTCAGTTATTCCAGCCATTTTGTATGCCATTCTTGCCGCCTCTTCAACATATCTTGGATAACACAAATCGCGGTTTGTCCAATAAGAAGTTTCCAGCGACCAGCCAACACCTTCAACCCAGACCGGTTTATTCGTGACTCTTCGGGCAATCGTTTCATTGGTTAAAATCAATGCGACCGCACCGTCTGAAACCGGGCTGACATCAAGCCGTTGCACGGGCCAGGCAAGCACTTCTGAATTTAAGATGTCTTTAACCGTGACCGCTTTGGCAATCTGGGCACACGGATTGTCTAAGGCATTGTTCTTATTTTTCACTGCGACTAATGCGATATCTTCTTTTCTTAAGCCGTAAGTGTTCATATAGCGATTCATTTCCAGCGCGAAAATCCATAACAGGTTTGGTTTTAACGGTCGTTCGGTTGTATGGTCAAAGATGGTCATAAATGCACCCTGCGGATGCGGACGGTATGATGACATCTTTTCTTCGCAGATAACAAGACAAGTATCAATCAAACCGGATGCGATATGATACCATCCCTGCGCGACCGAGAAGACGCCAGTGCCGCCGCCAACATAACTGCGCATATAAGGTTTGCCAAATGCGCCGGCGCCGTCCGAAAGGTATTCGCCTTTCATATGCACGCCGTCAAAAGTATCCGGGGCAGTGCCTAAGGCGACCGCATCAATCTGGTCTAAGGTCATATCGCAGGATTCAAGCGCCATCTTGGCTGCTTCATAGCATAATTCTTTTCCGGTCTCCTGAGCACGGCGCACAAACTTGGTCATTCCTGCGCCTACAATTGCAACTCTGTTTCCCATTGTAATCCTCCTTTACGCGGAAAGAATAGCGACCGCGGTACTGGTTGTCGGTAAACCACGCCAGCCCTGCACTAATGCGGTCTTTGCATTTTTAATCTGGTTCTTGCCAGCATTGCCACGCAGTTGTTCCACGGCACAGTAGAGTCGAGCGAGTCCGGTTGCTTCATACATATATCCCATACCTAAAGCACCACCCGAAGGATTAACCGGAAATTCACCTTTAATTTCAAAGTGACCGTTGTCAACATAATTTCCCGGATTACAACCGCACCCTAATTTTAATGCCATTAAGTGCTGCAGTTCTTTGTAAGAATACCGGTCGTCAATCTCAGCAAAACAGATTTCTTTTTGCGGGTCAGAAATTCCAGCCATTTTATACGCCATTTCCGCGGCTTTGGTTACATAATCAAGATATACCCAATCCCGCGATTCGAGGGTTGCGGTGCCATTGCACCAGCCAATTCCAGTAATCCAGACCGGTTCTTTTTTCAAGGCGCGGATTTTTGATTCGTTAGCCAGCACAATTACGACTGCTCCATCCACTGGTTGGGCGATATCAAGTTCGGTCAAAGGACAGGAAACCGAATCCGTGTGTTTGAAATCATCAAGCGTAAGAAGCGTTGCGCGTCCGGCAATCGGATTATTCAAGGCATTTTTACGATTTTTAATAACGACTTTGGCGCACTGGTCAAAAGTTGCACCAGTCTCGTAACAGAAACGGTTCATCTCAAGTCCGGCAATGAAATGAGTATTCAATTCCAGCGGACGATTATAAATCGGGTCTTGTCCGCAGGCTTCAATTCCGTCCGGATTGACCATATTCGATGGTTTGCAATGGGCTTCGACCACTGCAATATCAAACCGACCGGTTTTAAGTTGCAGTAAAGCAGTTGCGATGCCGTGTAAACCATCGCCGCCGATTGTGTGCACTGGTTTGAGAGCAGCACCAATTTGGTCGGGCACATATTCATCAAAGATGGATGTGCCTTCGATATAATCTTCGGCACAGGTGACAAAGGTGTCAACATCTTTGCGCGGGTTGATGCCAGCATCATCATACGCTTTAACTGCGGCTTCGAACATCAGTTCTTTGTACGAGACATCCGGGGTAATCGAGCGAAATTGAGTTGCGCCAATACCAATAATTCCAACTCTATCCGACATTATACCTCCTTGCCCGATACGACCGAGTCGAAGCGGGCATTGTTTTATTTATATAAATAATATGAGCAAAAGAAAATTCGAAATTCGAAATTCGAAATTCGAAATTAATCGAGGTGATGGATATTTGGGAATAAGCAAAACCACTAAATCCAAATAAATCCATGTTACCTAATAATAACCTAAAAGCAAATAAAGTCAAGGAACAAATCGAAGATTTATGATTACCCAGATTTAAAACAAGATTACACAGATT
>CAZXRM010000151.1:0-3959 GCA_964642595.1 uncultured bacterium | reverse complement strand
CCTATGTTCTTTGCATTCTTCAGCAATCGCTGGAAACTCGGTCGTGCCATACAAGTCAAAAACTTCAGATTGGAAAATTTCTTGGATAAAGTTTCTTGCTGTTTGAGTTAAGACTTCACCGGATGTAATAATCTTTTCTGAAAAAACTCCTTTAGTATTCCATTTCCTTATATAGGTTGCTAATGCAATAAGCGTTGATGGATAACTATATATTAATTTAGGTTGGTGTTTGATGATTTTTGTAAAGAACTTATGAATAGTTTGTTCGTCCGGTTTGAATAATTCTTCTTTAGTTTTAGGACAACAAAGCGGAGTTCTTTCCAATGAAAGTAGTGATGCATCTAAAACTAAACGGTTTGATAAATATGAAAAGATAAGATTTTTCTTGTCTCTTATTGGAACTAATAAAACCCATGGTTCGCCCAATTTAATTCCAGTAAAATTAAATATTCGTAAATTACGAGCGAGTTCTAATGCAAAGAAGTCTTTATCAACATAAAAATTGAACGCGGGTCCGGTGGTGCCAGATGTGGTTTTCTTGAGCAGTTTTCTTTTCGGTGCAAATGCATCTTTTCCGGCATCTTTTAATTCTTGTTTGGCAAGAATCGGCAAATCTGTTATATTATCAAGATTATGATTAGCGAACCGTTTCTGATAAAAAGAGATATTTTGCGATGCGTAAGTAATCAGTTTTTTTCTCTTGCTTGATTGTAACTTCTCTAATTCTTGACTTGTAAGATTATGATTTTTTATAAGACGGTCATAATAGACTAAAAAAGGATTGCCAGCAATCTTTGCCGCCGTTTTTAATAGAGTCATACGATTAATCATTTTTACTCAGCCACGCTTTAACTGTCTTTCCGATTAAAAACATTAATTCTTTAGGAGAAGCAATTGCTTTAGCAACTCGAGTTTTTATAAACCGGGCATTGCCCGATAAACTTTTAATATTACAATTCTCGGCATAGTCAAATATTTCTTTGATTTTATGATTGAGTTTTTTATAATCAAAAGCATTTTCTGTTTTGTTAGTTAAGGTGCCTGGATATGACTTAAAAAGAACTGCAGTCATTGTTGCGTGTGAATTGTCCCATATTTTCTTCATCAGTTCTAATGTCTTTTCAAGGGTCGATTCATTTTCGCCGGGCAAGCCGACAATAAAATCAGCGTGCACTTTTATTTTGGCTTGCTTCATCATTCTTAATAAGTTTTCTATTTCACTTATATTGATTTCTCTTTTAACCTGGTCAAGAATTTCTTGAGAGCCGGATTCAAATCCGATACAAATATACCGACATCCAGCTTTATGCATAAGTTTAAGAAGTTCTAAATCAAACTTTTTATGAATATCAGCACGAGCACAACAACGCCAATTTATTTTAAGGTCTTTTTCAGTAATACCTTCACAAATTGCTTTGACACGCTCTGGTTCCAATGTAAAATTGTCGTCAGCAAAATTTATTTCTCTTGCTCTGAACTTTTTATAAAGATAATAAATTTCCGATAAGACATTTTTCGCTGAGCGAAATCGTACTTTACCTTTCCAGATTATCGAAGATGAACAATAGGTACAATTATAAGGACAACCCCGTGATGTGTGAATTTGTCCCAATGCTTGTTTCGGGTACTTTTTAACACTAATTAGTAAATCACGATTATCAAAAGGAATTTCATCAAGGTCTGTTATTTCTAGTCTTGGTTCATTGGTAATAATTTTACCATCTTCTTTATGTGATATTCCTTTAACTTCAGACCGGTTCGTATTTGAGACAAGCACGTTGATAAGTTCTAATGTGGTAATTTCACCTTCGTTATGAATTAAATAATCAAATTCTGGAATTTGTAAAGTTTGTTCTGGCATTGCGGTTGGATAAATACCACCGACAATGACAATAATATTTTTATTAATTTCCTTAACTAATTTAGCAATGGCGACAGCTGAATCAAACGCATCGGTCGGAAACCCGAGACCGACAATATCTGGTCTGTAATCTAATATTATTTTTCCAGTTTGCTCAATTTGTTCTTTGATGCAGAATCCCGCATCATAAACTTTGGCATCATAACCATTTTTTCTTAGATAACCTGCAATCGCGAGAAGTCCGTATGGAACTAAAGGAGATTGTTTTCTGTAAATATCAGACCAGGGTGCGATGAGCAAGATTTTAGGATGTTCAGTCATGACAACCCTTTTTTCATAGCAAGGTTTAAATAAATAGTTTCCAATTTTGCCATCATCTGCTCAACGGTAAAATATTTTTTAACCCTTTCTTTTGACATTTTGCCCATTTGTTTTAGCTTTGTTAAATTTTGTAAAATATCAATAATTGCCGATGCAAGTTGTTCTGAATTGTCAGGTTCTATCAAAAGACCAGTATTGCCATTGTCAACAAGTTCTGAAACTCCACCAACATTTGATGCTACAACCGGAATACCCATTGCCATTGCTTCAAGAATCGAAACCGGAAATCCCTCAGTGCGGGTTGCAAGCACAAAAACATCAAGTTGACAAAGAACTTGTCTAATATCTTTAATAAAACCAGGCATAGTAAAATGAGGATTTAACCCAAGTCGAGTTATTGTTTCTGATATTTTCTTTTCGTTATTACCACAGCCAGCCAAGATAAATTTTGCACTCGGAAATTTTTCTATAATTTTCGGGGCGGCTTGAATTAATACTTCTTGTGCCTTGAATTGATTAAAAGCTGCTATCATTCCTATGGTCGGAAAATGTTTTTCTATATTTGCTGCTTGGCTTGTCCAATATAAATCAATCCCATTATGGACCACTTCTATTTTATTTGCTGGTATTCTCTCTCTATTTATGAGAAGTTCTTTGCCTTTATTAAATACCGAAACATATAAATCAATCCATCGCGAAGTGAATCGGTCAAGAAATGAATGAAAGGATTTTCTCCAGGTGTCTTCGGTTCTTTGACCCGTGATTACAATCGGTACTTTTGCTAATTTGGCAGCGATTCTGCCACCGATATTAGTCCAAAAGCCGTATATTTGGATAATATCAATTTGGTTGTTTTTTAAGAATTTATACAACTTCACAAAACCCTTAAATATCTGAAACAGATTGGCGGATTCAGTTTGATTTAATAAAACTATATTTGCTTTTCTTTTTTCTGCCTCGTCCAGTAGTTCGCCACCCGGAAAGAAAGCACCGACAAACACATCAAATTGATTGCGGTCAACTCTATCTAAGAATCTGAGCAGCATTGTCTCGGTTCCACCTATTTTGGTGCCGGCATTAAGGTGCAGTAGTCTTAATTTTCGCATTTTTTTCTTGTAGATCTATTATCATTCTTTGTATCTGTGTTTTATCTTCCTGCCAGTATTTTAAACAATTCTCCATCGATTTTATTGCATTGGTATAATCCTTTTTTTGTATATATGCCAAAGCAAGATTGTAATAGATTTGAGCAGGGTCTTTCGATGTTAACAACGCTTTTTCAAACTCTTTAACTGCATCATCAGTCAATCCTTTTCGTCCATATTCAATGCCAAGATCATTGTGTGCTTCTCCGAATTTTGGATTAAATTTGATTGCCTTTTGAAACTCATAGATTGCTTCCTCGTATCTTTGGAAATCTCGATTAGCAACGCCTAAAGAATAATGAAGCGATGCATCTTGTATAAGTCCGTACTTATATATTGCCGTATAAAAATTGTCAATTGCCAAATCGTATAATCCAATTTTTTGATAAACAGTTGCTAATGCGGCATAACTTTCAGCTGATTTTGGGTCGAGATTAATAGATTTACGTAAGCACTCTATTGCTTTCTCGATATTATTTAAAGCAAAATAAGCGAGACCGAGATTATAATATGATTTGGTGAATGTTGGTGCGAATAATATTGCTTGCTCAAATTCTTGGATTGCTTGTTCTGTTTTTCCTGATTCGAGCAGTCCGACACCAAGGTTATGATGTCCGGGTATTGATTTAGGA
>CAZXRM010000150.1:0-3973 GCA_964642595.1 uncultured bacterium | reverse complement strand
GCTTCGCTCAGAATGACATATAAAAACTGGGGCGGGTTTATCCCGCCCTTTTTATCCCATTTTTTCTTTCTGCATTTCTTTAACCCGTTTCTCATACCAGCCTGAATTGCGGATTAGATATTGAACTAAACCGGGTCATTAATATGATATTTCACATTATAATTGCTTTAAAATTGGTAGTCATTTTACTATCAGTAACAGACCGTCATTTATAAGGACTGCTGGCATTAAAAACTGGCGGTTCATTTCAAGTCAAACTTCAACATTTACTATGTTATTTACAATATGTACTACTTTACGGGGGGCATACCTCCCCTTGTTTTTAGGGATTGGGGATTAGGGGTTGGGGATTATGAGGTTAGACATAAATACAACTCAAAAATTATGTGATAAAAATGTAACATATTCGATTGTTTGGATTTGGTTCTTAAAAACAAAAAATAAAAAAATAAAGTTCATCAGATAGATTAAACTTTCTACAGATTATATACTTTATTTTTATTGTACTTTGTTATTTATTGGACTTATATCTATTGTGCTGTTTACTTTGGGAAACACCCCTGTTTACTTTAGGAAACACCCCTGTTCACTTTGGGAAACACTTGTGGATAACTTTTGATTACTTTATTATCGTTTTAATGATTTCCGATTCGGTCGTATATTCGGGATATTTCTGGTAAATATACTCTAAGAGTTTCTTGAGTGGTGCCTGGGCATAATAGGATTTATACCGGCGAAGAGTCAAAGCAATCTCTGGGTCTTTTTTATCTGCCCAGTTAATTAATGCCTTGGCATAATTCATACCCTTGTCGGTCAAAGTGTAAAGCGTTGCCACATTATTATGGTTAAATCCTTCGTCAATCTGTTGTTCATTTGCCGGCAACTTATACGAATAAGTTTGTTTCTTGACAATACCTGCCATTTCCAGAACCTGCAAGTCCTGGTATATTGCCGGTTCGAATGGGCCGATTTTATACGGCACAAACTCGTAAAACACATTGACCATTTTGCCCAAATCAGTCTCTTTGTCCAGCAAAAACAACAACTTGATAAATCGGGTAATTCCTCGTATGCCCTCGCCAATTCTTGATGTTCTGCCTTTTACATAAAGAATCATCGGTATAAACTCAGCCCGCAGTTTAATCGGCAGAGATTGTTTTGCATTTTTAACCTGTGCTTCAATCTGTTTCTTTTGTTTTTCCAAAATCATTTTCTCAAGTTCTGCCCATAATTTTTCTTTATGGTCTGCCATTTCCTTTTCAAATCTTTTCTTATACTCTCGCCCGTATTGTATCAATGCCAATTCTGCTTCAAGCAATGGCTTGAGCTTTTCCGAAAGTTTTGGATATTGCTTTATGATATCATCAATTGTGATTTGTTCGCCTTTTATCAAACGGTCGCCAAAATCATTAACAATATCGTCAATGCGCTTCGCCGGGGTCGGGGTTTTGGGGTTAGGGATTGGTTTATTCTTTTTGACCGAGTTAACCGGATTTTTTTCTTGTGATAATCTTGTGTAATCTCGTGGTTTCGCTTTAGGTTTTTTCATTTTTCTCGCCTCTTAAATATACCGGAGATTTATACTTTTGTAAATACAGTTTCCTAAATTTCCGATTTACTCTTTCTGCTTGTTTTTCGACTGCCCTTTCGGATTTTCCGAGCATATTACCGATTTCTTGATTGGTTAATCCTAATTTTATTTTCCAGTGTAGAATCTGCCTTTCCGCCGGTTTTAACTGGTTCATTACATAACTGACACCATCTTGAGCCGGATTGTCCGTTTTCGCCGGTATATTCTCAACACAAATGTCGCAGTTCTCCTGCGCATTAAAATTATTTTCGTTCTGTTGGGAGTGTTTTGAGCGGTAATAGTTTTTAATCGCATTTTTCACTATGGTGAAAAGCCATTTTTTAAAATAATCCGGTTTTTTCAAAGCGTTGATGTTTTCCATTACACGGATAAATACCCTGCTTGAAATATCCTTGACATCCTCAACTTCATTAACTTTGGAACCAATAAAATAAGTGACCTGCCCGATATACCGTTCGTACAAAATCCGGATTGTGTCATACTCGCCCTTTTGAGACCGCAAGACGCATTCTTTATCCGAAATCAGATACTTAGGGCAGTCTGGTTTAGTCATTAACATAATAATATCAAAACAGTGTTTATATGTCAAGAGTTAAAATAATAAAAGTTTTTGTCGGATTTAGGGGTTTTCAGGTGTCTTTATATATAGAGACATTAAAAAAAGAAATGACAAATGACTAATGACAAATGACTAATAAAACAAAAGAAATGCCACAGAGGCACAGAGAACACAAAGATAATATTCTTTTTTCTTTGCTTTTGTGGAATTTTAATCTGTGGAAATCTGTGAAATCTCGTGGTTAAAAAATGAAATACACGATTAACATTAACCAATTCGCACTGTTCACCTCAGGTCTGTTAGGCAAGGTGGATTATACAGATATTGCAATCTTGGAGTATCTCAAAGATTTTGTTTATTACAAAGACCACAAGTCTTTATATATAAAAGGGACAGAATACATCTGGCTTAATTATAAACACCTGATGGACAGTTTGCCGTTTGCATATTTAACAACCAAAGGTTCTGTTTCAAAAAGAATCGCTAATTTAAAAAATGTTGGTTTAATTGATACCTACAAAGCGCCGGATAATTCGCTCTATTACACATTCACCGAAAAAATGATGGATTTGTGCTTTGCCAGGGTGAAGTTCACCACAAAGTCACAAAGCACACAAAGTAACACAAAGAATAACGAAATTGTAGGGCAGGGCTTCAGCCCTGCGAATAAAGAAAGCAGACCTAAAGGTCTGCCCTACTCTGGTGTCTCTGCGGTTAAAGATTCTAACGGCTTCTCATCAATGGCCGGCAATGTTTGGAAAGTCCTTTCGCACATTAAAGAAAGGCAATGGCAAAACCAAAAATGAAAAATCAAAGATTAAAAACACAAACACAAAAATGTAAAAATCCGCGACCGGTCGTTTTTATGTTTTTTAATATGTGTTTTTGGTTTTTGGTATTTAATTTTTAATTTAACAAGGAGAAAAAATGACTAAACGCATTGAAACAAAGTTAAACAAGTTAAAAGAAACCTGGCAACGTTATCAGTCGTCAAAAGAAATGTTGAACACGCTCAAATTAGAGACCGATATTCTGTACGACCTCTACACCAAACAGGCAAAAAAGATTGCCGATGAATTGCGTCAGCGCAACCTAAACGAAATCAAGACTGAAACCGGAACTTTCAAATTAAAGCGGTTAATCAATGCCAAGATTGTAAACCGCATCGAAGCCGATGAGTATGACCAGAAATACAAACTCGGACTGTTTCAGAAAACAATCTGCGGACCGAAAGTCAAAGCATGGGTTCTGCAGCAACTCGAAAAAGGATTGAAAACGCCCAGTTTTGTTGATGTTTTGGAAAACTGGACAATCGATATAAATTAAATGTCAAATTACAAATTTCTAATTTCTAATCAATGTCAAATTCTCGAATTTCAAATGACAAAACTACCGCAGTATGTCATTGCGGGGACGCGGCAATCTCCTTTGTTCATTTGTCATTCAGTCATTCATTAGAAATTAGGATTTAGACATTAGAAATTCCCCGCTTTGCGGGGTCTGCTCTTTGACAAGATGGATACCCGAATCGGTCGGATTGCCTTTGGCAAAACTTAATTTTCAATGCTGAATTTCTAATTTCGATTCAATTTCGAATGACTTAATAATTTAAACATTCAGAATTCATTTAGAATTAAAAATTTGAAATTCTAAATTAAACATAATGACCTAAAAGCTAACATCGGCAGTCGTTTGTCAGTTTTTAGTTTTTGGTTGTTGGTTTTTAGACTAACAACTATCTTCTAACAACTAACAACTGGTGTTAGCGGATGGTTAAGAAAGGAGGTGGTTTTAGTGGGAGTTAGACCTGCCTCACGGCGATT
>CAZXRM010000149.1:2468-3978 GCA_964642595.1 uncultured bacterium | reverse complement strand
AAGTAAGATAAAGTTTATAGCCGAGTTTCTTTCGGAAAAACAGCATTACAAGCAGGACGATTGATAATAGAACTATGATAACTTGCAGATTAATTTTGTTGATAACGGAAAATAGTATTTCGAGTTTGGGATTCACGATAATATTAGAATGATAAAGGTTGTAAAAAAGACCGCGGGGCGAGCCATCCTGATTGATTGATTTCTTGTTACCAGTACTAACCAATGATTGTTGTAACCAGTCAATATCATACTGGTTAATGCGATACTGGATATAACCAGGGCTGAAAAGGTCGGTGTCAATTTTCCTTTGCGTCAGACGATTGAATAAAGTTTCCGAATTAATGTTGGTTGATAACGCTTGGGAAGAACTCAGGTATAAAGTATAATCACCGGGTATAATATAATTATATGGAAATACGGATTGCAAAGTATTAAGATGGGTATTGATAATATTGCGCAGGGTTAGACTCAGATAAACAAGTGAACCCGGCGAGCGTGTAATTAGCAAACCATTGGTATTTAACTTACCTTTACAGGATTGATAAAATTCTCTGGTGAAAAAACGGTTGGTTTGTAATGATTGAGGATTTACATAATTGATTAGTATAAGGTCAAAATGAGTTGTATCCTTATTAAAAAAAGAGCGGGCATCTTGATATAGCAGTTTTACTTTTGGGTTATTTAGTTCTGGTTCGGTCAGCCGGGTTGGAAATTTCATAATCGTCTTTATCAGAAATGGATTTATTTCGAGATAGACTATTTCTTGGATTGGGTGTTTAAGAATTTCAGTTATCACGCCGCCGACCGCGCTGCCGATGATTAAAATCCGCTTGGTATTGTTATTGATTAGAATCGGAAAATGAACAAAGTCTTCAATAAATGCACGGTCTGGATTCGGTGATAAAATTGTCGGGACACCGTCAACCAGGAAAGTATATTGTTCTTTGCGTTTGATAGTTGTGATATTGCCATATATTGTATTGGTCGAAGTCAACACTTCATATTTTGGATAATTTTTTGAGAGAGTCCATTTCTCGATGTGGGCAGAATACCAAAAACCCAAACCGCATACTAATATTATAGGGTAATAACAAAAACGAGATTTTCGGTTGAGCCCGATTATCGAGAGAATACTGACAATCCCAACGCCGGCAGCAATCTGGATGATGTTAAAATATTTTATCAGGATAAAAGATGTCAAAACACCGCCGGCAATCGTTCCGATATTTTCTAAAACATAAACCAAGCCGGGTATTTTTCTTTGATTTTCATTATGCTGATTTGAAATCAAGGCGGTTGATAAAGTAAATAAAGCGCCGTGCAGAAAACCGATTGGCAATAGTATCAGAAATGAAGACAAAAATATTATCGGCAATGTTGTTATCTCGCCAGGCAAAAGCCCTAAAATCGGGCGGATGAGATTGGCAATAATTGATAAAATAGGGAAGACTATGGAAAAAATTAGGATAATTAATTTATAAGATTGTAAAGTAATTTTAGTCTTGCGAAA
>CAZXRM010000149.1:0-2368 GCA_964642595.1 uncultured bacterium | reverse complement strand
TAAGATTAAACTTCACATTAGATTTTGTGCTTGATTTTATACGTCTTTTGATGAATGACGACAAATTAAACGACAAACTACTTGAAAAGCGAGGAGTTTTGATAGGCGATTTGCGATTTGACAACTTTGCCGGTCTTTAAGCCGACAAATTAGCCGTCGAAAATTCCGCCTTTTTTCCCGGCTTTTTAGACACTGTCAATGACGGGGTGGACTAGATTATACCTGTGCCCCCACTGCCTCCCTGCGGGAAAGCGGAATTTCCAACTCTAAAACTCCAAACCCCAAAACAGTATCAACCATAGATTACATAGATTTTCACAGATAAAATCTAATTTAAACACTGAAACACCGAAATTCACCGTAAAGAAAAATCAATAATCAGTTTTATTCAGTGATATTCAGTATTTAATTTAAATCAATCTCTGCGAACTCCGCGCTCTCTGCGGTTAATCTTTATCCCAATATTTAAAGAGCAAAACTACATAACCTTGTCGTTCTGAACCCCGCACTTGTCATTGCGAGCGCTAGCGAAGCAATCTCTATCATAAGAAAGTGCGGGATAAACTCCGCGAAGAATCTATGACATTAGAGACACAGGTTGTCGCTTTGCTCCAACTACGCTTCGCGTCAACTTCGCTCAGGGTGACAAATTGTTTAAAAATTTCTAACTAATGTGCTATTATACCATAAAATAGTCATTTTGTCAATAGGCGATTTATGAGTTGATAGGTTTATGAGTTGTGGGTTATGAAAATGAAATTATTTAATGATAATTGACTTTTCGGTAAAAGTATGGCGCTGGTTATAAATACGGATAAAATAAATGCCGGGTTGTAAATTGGTTTGTAAATCTTTCTTATTATAATATCCGTTGACGGTTTTTATCAGTTGTCCGGAGGTATTATATATCTGAATAAAAACGGGTGTTGGATTGTCTTGTAACGATATTTTGTTTTTAAGGTTGCAGATTGATAAATTCTGGGGGTCATTATTGATAATAAATGATGGTGCAAATGACGGGTCATAAGACCAGAATTCGTTTGTTTTATTACCCTTTAGCGCATATATTTTATTATTGGCAAATACAAGTGCTCCGCCACTGCCGATTTTCTTGCGATATTGCCACAATGGCACAGTATCTAATAGACTCCAGATATTCTGTTCAATATTATATTTCCAGAAATCCTGGCTATTACCGCCTTTGATTGCATAGATTGAATTGTCGTCTTCGTTATAACAAATTGCTGCGCCGTCTTTGACCTTTGTTTTCTTTCGGGTTAATGGATTGTAGCGCGGGACACTTTCGAGTTCAACCCAGGTATCTTGAGCAATATCGTAGCAATAAAATTCGTTATATTTGGCGCCACCTTTTAACGCATAAATTTTGTTGTTCGGGGTTATGGTAATACTACTGCCATCCTTAAATTTTTTAGCATTGATACCAAGTGGTGCTTGTTCTAAATTTGTTATCCAAGCATCAGATTGGAAATGATAGCAGTAAAATTCGTTAGTGTTATTCCCTTTGAGCAGATACAGGTAAGTCTGATTGCCTTGTTTGTTAAAAACTATCCCCGCGCCGCCTTTCAATTTTTTATTGGTTGGTCCGAGCGGAGCATTTGATTTATATGACCAGCTGTTTGTTTCAACATTGTATTCCCACAGTTCTAAAGTATTATTGCCTTTAATCGCGTAGATGCGATGGGGATTGGAGAATTTGTTATATGTTAATGATGCACCTTTGCCGACACGCTTTCGATAAATCAGATAATCCGGGATTGTTTCCAAGTTTTCCCAGGAGTCGTTGTTGATATAATAAACATAGAACTCGCGGGTGTTATTACCTTTGAATGCGTAAACTCTATCCTGATGTCCGGTGACTAACGCACCACCGGCTTTGACTGGTTTTATACCGCTGATTGATTTAAGTGAAAACCAGGGACCAGAAACATTTTTAATATAAAATTGAGTTGTTTTATAATTGTTATTTGGCAATAAATCATTATTTCTTTTAATCCAGGTTGAACAACGATAAGTTCCTTCGCTATAATCAGCCAAAGATTTCTTAGGGAAACTGATTGTATCGGTCTGCCCAGGACTTAAAGTTTTTGACACTGAATCTAAATAAATCGTTGTTGTGCCATGAACCCGAAAATATATTTTAACAAGCGTGGGATTGCTGTAAGCCGAGTTATCTTTGACAATTATTTTGGGTGCGATGCTGTCATTGGTAAATAAAGTGTCGTTTAACTTTGGGTTAAGAATATTAGTAATCTCAGCATCAAAGAAAGCAACTGTGAAATCAAGTGTCTTTTTATCGTTAAAGTGATTTGTATCTCGTGGTACTTCAGTTGAACAGACAACTGTATAA
>CAZXRM010000148.1:0-3998 GCA_964642595.1 uncultured bacterium | reverse complement strand
GCCATTGTCACAACCTGAATATCGGGTATCTGCTCAAGTTTTTTGGAAATATCACCAATCTGCTGTAAGTCCTTTATCTTGATTGCAAC
The DNA here is from genome assembly GCA_964642595.1 of uncultured bacterium. Classification (GTDB taxonomy): domain Bacteria; phylum Hydrothermota; class Tepidihabitantia; order Tepidihabitantales; family CAIPLT01; genus CAIPLT01. Next base: position 3,909 of record CAZXRM010000148.1, on the reverse strand, counting down.
TGCGGTAATTTTATTGATTTTATCAAATATCCGTTGGGCTTCGGCTAAGGGCAGAAAATAAAATCCATCATCCTGTCCCCCGGTTCTTTCCAAAATCCCGGTAACTTTATAAATCTTGCTGATTGATGGAAAATAAACTTCATCGCCGACTTCCAGTTTTTCCTGATAGGCAACTTCATTGCCGATGACGATTGCTGATGTGTCGTTCGGATTAAAATATTCACCTTTGATTTTCCAGCCCGGTTTGACTTTTGTGTATTGCTGGGGAATTATGCCATAAATGATGCTTGTCCGCTCTTGCTCGGGTTCATAAATCTGGCTTAAAAATATCGGAGTTGCCAATTCGATTCCGTCAATTTCCGAAATCTCTTTCAAATCGTTTTCATCAAGATATTTCGGGATAACTCCGCCGTGCACAATCAAAGATGCTGCTTCGTAAGGACAACCTTTGGGCACTGCCAATATATTTATACCCAAATCATCCATTTCTTTGGTCAGAGAATTTTTATAACCGTTCTGGAACGACAACAAAGAAAACAATACGAATATCGCAATCGCAATTCCCTGAATCGTCAGAATCGTACGAATCTTGCGTCTTAATAAGTTCTTATATGCTAATCTAAAAAAGTTCATATCACCACTGATTACACAGATTTCTAAAATTGATTACACAGATTTTGTTTGACAGTATACTGATTGTATTTAATCTGTGTAATCTGTATCTTCTAATCCGTGTAATCATTTTTATTTTAGTGTGACTCCTTTGGCAATCATTTTAACATCCCCGCCATCTTCAACCACCTTACCATTAACTATGACCGTTTTACCGACCCATTGCGGTATTGCAAAGTTTGACGGTGATAAATCAATAAATATCTTACCGGTCTCGTCTTCTAAATTAAACCAACAACCTGAACCGCACTCCAAAGTTATTCTACCAATAAGTTTCACTTCTTTTCCGACATACTCTTTGCTTAGAATATCTTTAATTTGAACCTGTTTCGTATCTGCTGTTGGCATCTGGCCATAACTTGTTTTACTGGAACATTGGCCGGACAAAATAAATAATGTTATAAATACAAAACTTGTAATTAACAAAGTGTTTCTTGATATATTTCTCATTTTTTCTCCTTATCTTTAATTCATAAAAATATTGTAGGGCAAACCTTTAGGTTTGCATATTAAAAACGCAAGGCTAAAGCCTTGCCCTACTTTATTCACTGTGTTTTTCCCTTATTCAATATTGTTTGGACAATTAACAACTTTCGTACTGAAAAAATTATTGCATTAGACGATTTCTCAGCACCTGAAACCAAGTCTATATTATCAAATTTACTTTTAACTGACTTGCCGATAAACTGGTCTAAGAACTTGGAACTTCGTAATTCTTTGCTTTTAACTTCCCGGTCGCGCTGAATAAGAACACGATTAATTATTGTCTTGTTACTCTTTGTAATCGTATCATTTTTATTGCCCAGACCAACTACTACTTCAATTGCTCCGTATTGCCCTTTGACCGAATGCGTCAATACAAGACCAATCTTTTCTGTGCCTTTATAAATCCGGTAGAAATTAAACTGAGTTTCATCATCGTCAAGCTTTGCGCCTAATAAACTTTCGATTTTTACTCTTTCGGTTTTGGAATAGGTTAAGACTTCGGTTTTATAGCCAGTTGCTTTGGGAAATAATGTCTGAATATCTTTGTCCGGAAACCGCCAATTGCAAACACCGGCATGCGCTATGTTAAAATTAAATATCAAAGACCAAAAACCAAAAACACAAACTAAAGATATAAAAATGCTCTTTGCAGTAAAATATTTACATTTTGAGGTATGTGTTTTTAATGTTTGGTTTTTCATTTTTTATATTTTGATGACAGTTTGCAATATAATTTCATTTGTATTTTCAATCTCTCTTATATGAATAAAACCAGCACCAATAGTCAGGAATGAAATCTCTTTCCTCAGTTCAATCCCATATGCCTGATAAATATCATTGCCTTTCCAAAGCAAACCGTTTCCTCTACCCTCAATGCCAAGTATTAATGGAAAATCTATCATTACATTAAATCCTTTTCCTTGAGGATTATCGCCATACATCACTTCGGCTCTAAGAATAATTGGATTGATATTTTTCTCGATATCAATACCGATTCTTTTCATTTCACCCATCTCACCCATTGGATGAGTCGAATTGTAATATGATATACCGCATTTTATTGCATCGTTTTCTAATCCGATTCTTGCAGTAATCGGTCGGTCATTTCTTGCCATTTCCCAGCGGTTAAATCCCTGGGTAAATGAAATGTCATAAGTGAGTATTTTATAATAACCAAAAACTTGCGCACCGATATCTTTTTTTATTCCAAGTCCCTGGTCAAATAACTGCGGAAGTAGTGTAAAATGGGAATCGAAGGTCTTTAGGAGTCCAAACGGTATATCAAACCTGCCGATTTTTATGTTTGGTCTCCCTAATGCGCCTTTCACTATCGCATATACATCACCATAATGATACAGAAACATTTCGGTTTTCCAGTGAGGCGAATAGGGAATCTGCAGCGTAAAAATCAGCCGGTCACCGCTCTGGTCTGCGTAGCTCGATTTAATGTTTAGTTCTGCACCATGTAACATAAACTGCGGGTCTTTGAAATCAGCTATTTCTAATCTTGTATCAATTGCACCGTTTACATCCAATGCAAAAATTAAAAGCGGTATTCCAAACAGTAAGATTAAAAATCTCATTTCTTCAGTGTATTCTTTCTTTTAATATTTATCAAGTCAAGCAATGTACGATGCGTTAAATTTGACTCTAAATCATTTTGGAGACTCGACCAAATATCTCTTGCCGCACAAGTCTTGACCAAATCGCATGAATCAGGGAGTTTTAAACATTTAACCAAAACCAGCGGTCCTTCGATTGCCTTATAAATATCAATAATTCTTATTTTCTCTGGCGGTCGCGTTAATACATATCCGCCTTTCGGTCCTCGGACACTCTTTATCAGATTTGCTTGCAACAGACGATAGGCAATCTGTTCCAGATATTTTTTTGATAACCGCTCCTGATTTGTAACATCGGTCATTGCCAATGGTCCTTTATCACAATACATCGCCAGGTCAATCATAAACCTGGTGCCATATCTAAATCTTGTTGATAGTTTCATACTCTACTCATTATGTAGACTATTAAATTATAATAACGGTGCTCAAAAAAACAACAATTCAATTCTTGCTAAACTTGCGGACTTTTTCTTTTACTGAAATATATTATATCATTATGTCTTTGATAGCCCAATTTCTCAAATACTTTAAGCGAAGTTTTATTCCAATCCTCAATCAAACAAGTGACAATCTGAATGCCCTTTTTGCCTAGATATTTTTCAACTGCTTTGACTAGTTGACGAGCGATACCTTTCTTCTGGTATTCGGGCAAGACCGCTAAACGATTTAGATAACCTCGACGGCTGTCGTGTGTACCTAAAATTGAACCGATAATTTTATTATCGAGTTCTGCGACTAAGTAGATTGTATTATGTTGTTTTAATTGCTTAGCGATGTTCTTTTTTGAATCGCGGCCTTTTGGTCGATATGAAAGCTTTGCCTTTTGCCAGAGTTTTATCAAAGCATCGTAATCATTATTACGAATTTTCCTGATTTTAAGCATCAATAATGAAGAAAATCATTTGGTCTGGTTTGTCATCAAATCCAGTTTCCGGGCGTGTTCCAGCGCTTCAACTGCTTCGAGATGCCGTCCGAGTTTTTCTAATACAAAACCCCTGCCCTGCCAGGCGCAAACAAGGTCGGGTTTAAGTTTGATTGCTTTTTCAAATTCAGTTAATGCTGAGTCGAACCGAGCCAAGCTCGACAATGCATCTTTGCGACCGACCCATCCATCATTTAATTCGACGGT
>CAZXRM010000147.1:0-4041 GCA_964642595.1 uncultured bacterium | reverse complement strand
GTCTGTGACCTTTTATAATCAGTATAAATTAGATTTCCCAAATTTAGAATTAATCGGTCTTTTTCATTCGCCAGATTATATATCTGCATCTTTAATTTACCTTTGGTCGTTAAATCTTCAGCTTCTTTGATTGCCAGTTTGGTCGTATCTTTAAGCCAGGATTTCACTTCTTTCCATTCAATCGGCATAAACTCCCTCTTTTTCGGACGCTGATACACGCAGATTTAAAAGATTTATATATTATCACATCTGCGAAAATCTGCGTCCCTTATTGCTTAATGTAAAATAATAAATTTCTCAACAACTGATTTTGTCTCTTCTCGATTCGATAAAAATGAACGGGCAGAGACTTTATACAAATAAACTCCGTTTGCCGGTAAGACACCATCTTCATCCAATCCATCCCAGACGATTTGATTATATCCGTAATTACACATTCGTTCATTTAAGGTTTTAACCAGTCGTCCATTGATTGTATAAATTTTTATTCCGATGACTGACGGCTGAGATAAAGTGAATGTAAAATATCCGGTGCGGCTGTTTGATGGATTATAGTATAATACTTTTTCTAATGCCAGCTTTTTACTTTGCACGCCCGATACGACAATTGAATCAGTGGTTAGATTTCTGAGGTTGTCGGCAATTCTTAAACTTATGACATATTCACCGGTATCTAATGTCGCTGGATAAGTTATCTGCCCCTTTGAGAAATCGTTCAGTTCATAGTCATAATAGGAAGTAACATCAATATCTTGGATAATCTGGTTTAGTCGTTTTTTGATTATTAACCGCGGATTATAATTAGTCATCGGCGTGATAAGAACACCGGAACTGTCTTGTATTTTAATTGTCAGATTGAATTGATTGGGAACTGCATCCTGCGGTTTGATTCTTTTGTCTTCATTAAAGAATTGAATCTGCGGACCAGTAAAATCAGTAATCTGAGCGGGTATTGTGTCAAATGGAATCGAATCTTTTAAAAAACTTACTAATTTACTCTCTTGTGTATTATACGCAATCGCACTGATTCGGGAACTGTTATTGATTTCAGTCAGACTTCCACCGCCGCTCTGTATATCATAACGAAAACCGCGAGGCAGTCCGGTCGGAACCATAAAATTAAATTTGAGCGAGTCACTGCTTGCGCGACCCGCACCTTTGAATAATTCATAACCCGGAAGATTATAATACATCATTATTGTTTCCGGTGTTGGCGGATTGGTATTCCGGAAATATACTGACTGGTAATATCTCTGCCATTTTGAAGAATAAGCCGACGCCGAAAACAAATCAGGACTTTGGGCTGGCCCATAATTTTTTATTATCTGTGCTGACCTTATCGTATCCGGCTCGGAGTAAATATTATTTAATTCGTTCGGTAAAGCGGGTATTATCGCCGGGTCGCCAAAAAGACAATATTTGTAATTTTGCCGGACTGCCAGCATAAATGCCCTGCCGATTGTGCTTTCCGGCTGGTTGATTATCATATTGAAAAAGACATTGGCAAAACTGAAATTCGAACCCGAATCGGTTGCTTTGGTCGCACCCATTGTCGCAATTCCCGCATCTTGTTTTCTGACTAATTCTTCAGAGATACACTCATATTTAGTATCTTCAAATCGCCCAACCCCGCAGCTGCCGAAAAACGCAATAAAGTTACGGTTATCAGTATGAATTGATGGAATGTTGGAAACATTTAATGCCTGCTCGTGACAAAGCTGGAAGCCTGCACCGTGCCCGAAAAAAGACCAGAGCGATGCACCTTTGTTCAATTCTGATATTAATGCTGCCCGTGCTTTTTGTTTATCGTCTGTTGCGCTGAACGGATATTCGGTGAGATAGACCTTAACCGGCTCTAAATGCTGAAATTTATTCGCGGTTGAATTGTATAAAGTCTGTTCCAGTCCTTCGCATTTGGCGACATGGTCAATAATATGCGGTGGTATTGAAGAAACGAACTCATCCAGTATTCCCATCTTCTTCCATTCGTCATCCGCAAGTAATATAAAACGTTTGTTCCAGAAACCAAACGAATGTTTGCTTTCATAATTTACCAGTTTCTCATAATATTTTCTAACATCATTATTATCTCTAACCGTAATTCTGCCTAAAGCCATATCCGGTGAAGCGCCAAATCCATCGAAGTCCGAATACCATGATTCAAGGGCTAACGCATAATCCGAGTAAACCTGAAAATCTATATCATAACCGTATTCAAATGGCGGTACTTGCGGATAGTTCATCAACTGCAAAACATTCCGGTAATCATAACTGCCGTCGCCGACAAATAATCCATAATACGGACGATACTTTTTAAACAACCTTTTAATTGCACCCGGTTCCTCGATGCCAAATGTAAAGTCATCATAAACCTGTGATAATTTTATTGCTTTGGCTCGTGCCTGCGGGATACCGGCAATATTGTTGTTGCGGTAATTCTCAAACAGAATTGCGCTTGAATAAAGTTCATCCGGTGTGATAATAAAATAATGGTCACTGGAATAATTCGATGTCAGTCCCGGATTGCGCTGCTCGATTTTTGAAACTCTGCGTGCTCTGTCTTCATCTGATACATAATAGAAAGTCGTTTCTTGAGTTGTTGTGCCAAAGAAAATCGAGTCCTGATTTTTATTAAAGGTAAATCTTTGGGGTGAATTATAATTTGATATGTCGAGTACTAACGGCTTATTACCGACTTTACGAACCGCATAATTGTAATTACCGGGCAAGTTATAAAAATATAGATCCCGCTTGTTGGTTTGTAATTCAAGATTTTCTTTGTAGCGGATTTTCAAAAAATCGAGAAATACATCTTGTTCCGAACTGTTGTAAAGCGTAAAACTAATTTTATTGGAATCAGATAATAATGCTGAACGATTTATCAAAAAATTTAATGGCGGTGGATTGGTACTGCTTCCCGGAAAATTAAATGAATCAAGCGCTTGATTATTTAGTGCAATTTTCATATAATTATATGGTGTTTGTCCATAAAACCGACCCGCGATTGATAATAACGATTCAGGACTTTGAATGTCAAGATTCATATCAAAAGTCTTGCTCGTCAAATCACTCGTTTTCGCGTAAAGTTCCCAAATCCACAATAGACCGCTGCGCGCCGGGCAATCGCGGTCTTTTTCCAGGTGTAAATAATTCTCGGCCGAATACAACTTGTTTCCCTGAAAAGAAGAAACAATCGTATCCATTCTTTTGCCCAGTCCTGAAATATTAGTTGAAATACCCCAGGTCAGCCAGTAGTAATTGTTGACAGTAAAAGGATTATTATAAAATTCGGTGCGGTGTTTATTGTATCTTGCCGGCGAAACTCCGTAAAATAATATGTAATCGTTCTTGTTAAATGAACTGTCATTCTCACCTTTAATATATACGGGAATTTCAATCATTGTATCCGGATAAGTCAAATTCGATGTATAATCGCCAATATTGAACAATCGAATCGTGCGAGGGTCAATAAAACTAATCGGAATACCAGCTTGCTTTAGCTCGTTATAGGTAATTTTGTATAAACCGGTCGAGTCAATTTTTATCTTGTACCAGTTTAAAAAACCTCTGGGATATCGGCTTTGACCTGATTCCAGTGTCAGATAATTATCCGGTGATTTCCAGTTTTTTGCCTGCCCGCCATTCAGCATCATCTCGTTGACAATCCCATCAAAATAATCCGGTTTAATATTTTCCTGTGCTGGTTGAGAAAATCTTATCTGGATTTTAATATCGCGATTGATAATTGCCTGTTTATTAGAATGATTATACTGAATCGGATTTATTTTAATCCGTGCGATTCTAATATCACGGAAATACTCGATTTCTCTAATTTCACAGATATTTTCCGGATAATTATCGTTTCTTAATTCTTGCTGCAGATTATATTGGGGTTCTTTTTCCCACTCGCGATACGGAACCGGTGCAATCTCGACATCGGAAATTCTTTTTGATGAAACCGGTTCACACCATATCGAAATATCACCTTGCTGGGGAATACCGATAACAACTTCCGTACTTGGTAAATCCAGTTTTCCAACC
>CAZXRM010000146.1:0-4050 GCA_964642595.1 uncultured bacterium | reverse complement strand
GTACAATATATGTGGCAACACGTTATGTGGAAAGGTGTTAAGGCATTCGCCGTAAAAGACGAACTGAGAGCAGCGGCAATCACGGAGATGAAACACGCTGAAGCAATCGCGGAAAGGTTAGCATTTTTCGGTGGAACCCCGACCACAAAACCCGAACCGATTTTTGTCGGCAAAACGCTAAAACAAATGATTGCTCAAGATAAAAAAGACGAAGAAGGCGCAATCAAATTATACAAACAAATTATTAAGATGACTGAAAAAGAAGACGATTCGACCAGCAAAAAAATGTTCGAAGGCATTCTCGTTGACGAAGAAGGTCATCTTGATACATTTACCGGACTGTTAGAAGAAATATAAGTCAGGAGGAATAATGCCCGCAAAAAAATCAGTAAAAAAAGCATATAAAAAAGGTATGGAATATGTCTGCAAAGTATGCGGACTCGAAGTCAAAATTAATAATCCCTGTGACTGCGAAGAATGCGGTATTATTTGTTGCGGCAAAGTAATGGTACCGAAAAAGAAATAACCGATTTTTTACACATTTAACCGAGGAAAATATGACAGGATTATCACAAATATACAAGTGTAAAATTTGCGGCAATATCGTTGAGGTTTTGCATACTGGTGCTGGGACTTTGGTTTGTTGCGGACAGCAAATGGAATTATTATCAGAAAAGACATCAGATGTCGGACTGGAAAAACATGTGCCGGTTGTCGAAAAAACTGCCAATGGTGTTAAAATAAAAGTCGGTTCAGTCCCGCATCCGATGGAAGAAAAACACTATATCGAATGGATTCAGATTTTTACGGATGGCAAGGCATGCCGAAAATTCTTAAAACCCGGCGAAAAACCAGAAGCAGAATTTGATATTAAAACAGAGGTAACCGCTGCCCGTGAACTCTGTAATGTCCACGGACTCTGGAAAACTTAATAAAAACAATTAATCTTACAATACCCCCTTATTTACCAAAAGTAATAAGGGGGATTTTATTTTAAAGTAAATCAATATTTTTCGTAGTTTCGTTGTATAAAAATACTATAAAATTCTTGTAAATTTTAAGACCCCTTATTAATAATTGTTAAACATATAGATGCTAAAATATTAACTTCTTGATTTACAAAATGTAGTAGTGAATGATTTGTGAAAATAATCCTTGACAAATATTCATTTCGGATTAATCTCTATTTTAGAGATTTGGATTATGAAATTAACAGGATTATCAATTTTAAAATGGTGGAGGAAAAAATGAAAAGCAGACACAGTAGCACAAAAAGAAGTTTTGATTTAAACTGCAAATACTGCGGTATGTCAATCACCGTAAAATGCGCAAAAGAGATGCCGGGCAGTGATGTCATATTTGTTTGCTGCGGCGAAGAAATGAAATTGAAACATTAAGTTCAATTTATATCGAATAATTTTAAGTTAATTTACCGCCTGTTTTCTGAACCTTTCCTGATAAGGCAGGAGTCTAAGTTTATATGAATATAAAAGACTATAGTTTAGAAGAATTGTTGCTTACTGCAATGAAAGCAGAGATTGAGAGCAAAAACGTTTATTCCAAACTATCCAATCGGGTCGAGAATTTTATGCTGAAAGAACGGTTGACATTTCTTGCCAATGAGGAGGAAAGACACCGAAATTTCTTCAGTTCGCTATACAATGAAAATTATCCTGGTAAAACAATTGTTTTGCCGGCAAAAAGCCCAGTGCCTTTACCACAGATAACAATTGACTCTGAAACAATGCCAATTAGCCAGGTTTTAGAAAGCGCGATGCAGGCAGAGAAGATTGCTCACGATTTCTATATCGATATTTCGGAAAGGTTTGACAAGAAACCAGAGGTTAAAAATATGCTACTCTATATTGCGGCAATGGAAATGGGACACTTCAAAATAATTGAAATCGAAAGAGAAAATGCGGAAAAGTTCGAAGGGTATAATTTAGATTATCCTTTGATGCATGTCGGACCGTAATTTTATTAAGCCACGAATCAACACGAATGAACATAAAACAATCTTAAGATTAGCATATATTAGTGTTTATTCATAGCCAAAATTTAAACAGATAGGAGTTTATAAATGAAAAAATGGAGATGTACAGTTTGCGGATATATACATACAGGAAATGAACCACCTGATAAATGCCCGAATTGCGGTGCTCCCAAAGATAAATTCATAGAGGTCGCGCAGGATTTTGAATCAGTGCATATGAATTATGCACAAAAATTAACTTATAGTGAAGAAGTCGCAATTAACGCATTTTTTGGTGATTACTCTTCATTATCTCCTTTTATCTATAATCTACCGGTTGGTCAAAAAGTAAAACTGCACAAACATCCGAAAAATGACGAACTCTTTTTTGTGTTAAAAGGTAAAATAAAGTTTCAAATAGGCAATAAAACTATGGTAGCGACCGCGGGCGATGTAGTTCAGGGAAAAATGAATATACCGCACTCGTTTGAGAATATCGGAGACGAACACGCTGCATTTCTCTCGGTTAAAGGACCAAAACCGATTGATGTAGTTTTTGTTGAATAATGAAATAATACAATAGGACGCTGACAATAAGTTAGCGTCTTTTTATTTTAAGGAGTAATGTGACAATCACTCATATCCAAGGAAAAGATAAAGGTAAAGTAATGTTATACGCATTAAGTACCTGCGGCTGGTGTAAAAAAGCCAAAGCATTACTGGCAAAACTTAAGGTTGCTTATGATTATATTTTTATTGATATGCTCGAAGGTAAAGAGCGTAACATTGTATACGAAGAAATGCAGAAGTATAACCCGCGTGGTTCATTTCCAACGATTGTAATTAACGATAATATCATAATTGCCGGATTCGACGAGGAAAAAATTCTCAAGGAGCTCGGGGAATGAGCGAAATTAAAATTGACAATTCGGAAATAGATAAGTTATACAACCAGTTGCAGAACGACGCTCAAGCGTCAGAGTATCATTTAAATCCGGATGAAGAATTCACTAAAGATTTAATACACGGATTATTAATAAATGAAAAACGGTATGGCTATCAATCCTGCCCGTGTCGAATTGCATCGGGTAATAAACAAACAGATTTAGATATTATCTGCCCTTGCGATTACCGTGACCCGGATTTAGATGATTATGGCGCCTGTTACTGTGCTTTGTATGTATCCGAAGATATTCTAAAAGGCAAAAAGAAATTATCGTCAATCCCGGAACGGCGATTGCCTCCTGAGAAAAGGACAAAAATCAAAACAAGTGTTTTCAAAGAAATTTCGTTATTGTCCTTACCGGTCTGGCGGTGTAAGGTCTGCGGATATTTATGCGCAAGAGAAAATCCACCGGAAGTCTGTCCGATTTGTAAAGTCAAAAATGACCGGTTTGAACGATTCATTTAATTATGGCTAATTGGCTATATGCAATAATCAGTGTATTTATTGTCAGTCTTATATCGCTGATTGGTATTTTCTTTATTGCATTAAAAGTCGAGCGGCTTAAAAAAATATTATTGTTTTTAGTCAGTTTTGCAGTCGGCGGTTTGTTTGCCGGTGCGTTTGTGCATCTTATGCCCGAAGCATTTGAGTATTTTGGTATAAATTACATAACACCAGTATTAGTATTAGCCGGCATAATAATTTTCTTTACCTTAGAAAAATTTCTACGCTGGCGTCACTGCCATGTTGTAACCTGCGATGAGCATCCGCATCCGGTTGTAACAATGAATATTATCGGCGACGGCGTGCATAATTTTATTGACGGTCTGGTGATTGGTGCAAGTTACATGGTAAGTATTCCGATTGGAATAACAACTACTTTAGCCGTTATTCTTCACGAGATACCGCAGGAAATAGGGGATTTTGGGATTTTGATTTACGGCAAGTTGTCAGTAAAAAAAGCACTCACTTTTAATTTCCTGTCCGCGCTGACTGCAGTCATTGGTGCGGTTGTTTCAATCTTAGTTGGTAAATACGCGGTTAATTATTCGTATTATTTACTGCCGATTGCGGCCGGTGGTTTTATTTATATTGCCGGTTCAGACTTGATACCAGAACTGCAGCACGAAAC
>CAZXRM010000145.1:0-4081 GCA_964642595.1 uncultured bacterium | reverse complement strand
AGAGTTGACTGACCTGTGCCATAGCGGTTATCAAATAGGAATTTGGTCTGCGAGTCATTGACCGCAATTATCGGATATTTAAGTGCTTTGTCTTTTTCCATACTTTTTAACCGAATCACGCCGGTCGTAGTTTCTTCGGTTCCACCAATAATATGTTTGAACAACTCTTTTTTCTTGGTATGTATCGTCGAAACCAAATCCGCACCGTCATCAATCGTAACATTCGGTCTGTGTGCTAGCGCCTGGTGAATATGTTTGTAATAAGTATCACGGTCTTCTCCGTGGATTGAAAAACAGGGGATACCAAAATCTTTGACCAGGCAGGCAGCGACATCGTCTTGTGTTGATAGGGGATTAGAAGCACATAATTGGACTTGTGCGCCACCGGTCTTTAATGTTATTGCCAGATTGGCAGTCTCGGTTGTGATGTGCAGGCAGCCAGAGATTTTTACGCCTTTTAATGGTTTCTGTTTTTCAAATCTTTGTCTGATTAATTTTAAAACTGGCATAAACCTCGACGCCCATTCAATCCTTAAGTTGCCTTTAGAAGCCAACTTAATATCCTTTACATCATAGTCCATTTTATTCTCCTATTTTTTTGCCACTAATGAACACGAATAAACACGAATTTTCTCTTATTTATTTTTTATTTGTGTCCATTAGTGTTAATTCGTGGTTAAATTATTGCTTTTTTGATGCGAGAAACACTGTCCAGTTTTTCCCAGGTAAAATTCTTTTCATTTCGTCCAAAGTGTCCGTAAGAAGCGGTTGATAAAAAGATTGGCCTTCGTAAATCGAGTTTATTAATCATACCTTTTGGCGTGAAGTCAAATAGTTCTTTAATTAATCGCTCAATTTTTTCGTCAGGTATAATACCAGTATTGAAAGTATTGACGCTGATGTGAGTCGGGTCAGCGCGACCGATAACATAAGCAAGCGAGATTTCCATCTTATCGCACAATCCGGCCGCAACACAGTTCTTGGCAACATAACGCGCAAAATATGATGCGGTTCTATCAACCTTAGTTGGGTCTTTACCAGAAAATGCACCACCGCCATGACGAACCAGACCACCATAAGTATCAACAATCAGTTTGCGACCGGTCATACCTGTATCGGACTGCGGACCGCCGACGACAAATTTACCAGTCTCGTTCACATAGTATTTTGTGCTCTGGTCAAGGAGACGTTTGGGAATGACATTTTTCACGACGGTTTCGATTATTTCCTGGCGAGCTTTGTTCGTAATTTTATTTCCGGTTTTATCTAGAATTTTTTCGGTATGCTGGGTGGCAATAACAATACTTGATATTCTGACCGGTTTGCCATTTTCGTACTGAACCGTGACCTGAGATTTTCCATCTGGTCCTAAGTAATCTAAAATATTATTTTTACGGACATAAGCAAGACGACGGCAAAGTTTATGTGCCAATATAATCGGCAAAGGCATTAGTTCTTTGGTCTCGTTACAGGCATAACCAATCATTAAACCCTGGTCACCCGCGCCACCAGTGTCAACACCTTGTGCAATATCCGGTGACTGGCGTCCGATGACATTTAATACTGCACAATTGTTCGCGCTCAAGCCGTATTTTGTTTCAGTATAACCAACTTCATGCAAAAGATTTCTGACCAATTTTTGAATATCAACCCAAGCCAAGGTCGTGATTTCACCGCCGACAATCACCAGCCCGACCGAAACAAAAGTCTCGCAAGCAACCCGTCCCATTTTATCCTGTCGTAAAACATCATCTAATACCGCATCCGAAATCTGGTCACAGAGTTTGTCCGGGTGTCCTTCAGTGACCGATTCGGATGTGAAAAAAGTCCTGGTTGATTTATTTTTCATAGGTATTAAACTAACTTAAAAAAACGGGTTTGTCAATATGAAATCGTCAATGCTTACGGGTGATATTAATCTTCGAGAAGTCTTAATCCCCAATTAGAGTTAATTCTCATTTCTTCAGCAAAGATTATGCCTTTGATTTTAATTTCTTCATACTGTTCAAGAAAAGTCTTTTTGGCAATTAAATCATTGAATCCCCAGATATCGGTTTCAATCTGGATATATTTACCCTGAAAAGACCGTCCGTTAAGCACGATGTCAAATCCGAAAGTTTTCAGTTCGTCAAAGAGCGTGCTGACTTTACTGGTAGAATCGAGAATCAAATGACAGTGGGAAAAATTTTGGATGCGGCGGTAATGGACTTCGGGCAGAATCATTATCACACCGTCTGGATTCTGGGGTGTCCAGACCAGTTTTTCAAGTTTTGTCTTTATCCAGAGCGGATTTTTTCCGCAGATTTCCGAGATTTGTTCGGGATTTGACAAAGGATTGGTGAATACAGCTTTGAGAAGTTGTTTTTCTTCAGTTGAAAAGATGCGTGCCAGCGGATAATTAAAAGAAGAAATCCGGTAGGCTTCAAGATAAGATATGTCGGGGATTTCTTTTATAAATTTAACGCCGGTGTCAAAATCTTTGGAGTAAAATGCTGCGGAAATATTGTGTCCAAGCTGCGTGGGTAAACTCGAGTTAAACCAGATTTCGGATACGAACGGTATTTTTTCCGTAATCTGGCTGACGATGTTCTCGCGCTTTAAGGCGTTGATAAAAACACAACCCCAGACCCAATCACCGCCAAGAAACGGTGGAATAAATATTATCGGATTATAAGTGTTAATAATCTGCTCGGCTTCAAGTTTTTTGATGCGGATTTTTATTTCTTCAATTGGTAGCTTTAATTGCTCGGGTAGGGGGTTTAACCACAGCCCGGCTCTTTCCAGATGCCGCAATATCAATAAATCGTTTTTATCAATTATCATAATTTAATATGCACCTTTCTGCGAGATGATTGCCGGAACGGTCTTGATGAGCATTTTAATATCATTAAATAAAGACCAGGTCCGGACATACTGTGTATCGAGCCGGATGCGTTCGTCGTAACTCGTTTCAGTGCGTCCGGATATCTGCCAAAGACCGGTCATACCCGGCAGAACGCGAAATAAATCGAGCGAGTATTTTTCATAATAAGGGATTTCGGCTTGAACAATCGGACGGGGTCCGACCAAACTCATATCACCTTTTAAGACATTGAAGATTTGTGGAAGTTCGTCAAGCGACAACTGACGGATGATTCTTCCAGTGCGGGTTATGCGCGGGTCATTTTTTAGTTTAAAAGTCTTTTCGAATTCATCTTTCAGTTTTTTATCAGCAGCGAGAATTACATGCAGCCGTTTATCGGCATTCTGATACATCGTGCGCAGTTTCAATAAATCGAATGGCTTCATATTTTTACCTAATCGCCGGTGGCGATAAAAGACCGAGCCCGGACTATCGAGTTTGATACATAGAAGCATAAAAAGAAAGAGTGGCGCGGTCAGAAATAATACAGAAATGCAGACGAAAAAGTCAATCGCCCGCTTTACCCGATAAGCAGTGCCTCGACCAGGATAACGGGTCATAATTTGAGTATGTACACCGGTCAGGTAATTCATAAAATGAAATGATTTGATGCCGATAAAACTTATGAAGTAATTTTTAACCCAACTTTCAATTTTCCCCTGGTTGATAGGGTTGGATATATCGAGTAAAATCAGGTAATGATAAGGAACACAACCGGAACTATCACTATGGTTTTTTAGCCAATTATCGAAATCGTCTTTATTGACCTGCTCGGTGATTTTATAGCCCCACCATTTTAACAGGTTAATCCGGTTGTGCTGGTCGCTGACATAAATTATCGGGAACGGAAAGAAATGACGGATAATCATACCAATAACCGGTGCTAAGATGTTAAAGTAAAACCAGAGTACAATCCAGATTTTTATATTAAATATAGGAAATACCGGGAGTATTATACAGAAAATTGCATAACTGACAATTGAGAATATGAAAATAACCTGAGTTCGTATGTTGAGTCCAAAATAAATACTGACCGACGGTTCAAACTCACCGAACAGGTATCCGAAGATTGTAAACAATCCCCAGATGACCAGACTGAAAATTGTGGTCGAAATATTTTTTGTCGGATAGAAAATTATTGATATTAGATATATCGCAGCAAATAGCAGTGTTAATTCA
>CAZXRM010000144.1:0-4118 GCA_964642595.1 uncultured bacterium | reverse complement strand
GTGTTTTTCCTGTGGCGGATTTTTCTTGGATTCTGGTGAACTTAGTGCAATTCGGGAAAACTTTATGACTGAACAGGAAGAAAAAGAATATCGCAAAAAATTTCTGCTCGATATTCCTGAATTTTTCACGTCTAAAACAATTGAGACCAACCGTAAAATATTATCAGAAAATAAAAACCGAAATAACGCAATTACACGGCTGGTAAGATTTTTTGCCCGCGTCAAAATAAAATAATTATATAATATTTCAATATCATAGACGCTTTTAATATAAATTGAATAACGAATCATTACAACCGGCCCAGAAACTCTGGAATTTTAATTTTTTCCTGCTCTGGCAAGGACAACTTGTCTCATTGATTGGTGACGCTGTGTATGCGATTGCGCTCGGTTTCTGGGTATTGCAAAAAACCGGGTCAACCGCAATTATGGGAACTCTAATGGCAGCATCTACCCTACCCAGAATTATCATCTCGCCGTTTGCTGGTGTGTTGGTTGACCGAAGTGACCGAAAATGGCTTTTAGTCTTAATGGATGCAATTCGCGGTATTTTTATTGTGCTGATTGCAATTGCTGCCTTTGCTAATTTTTTAGAAGTCTGGACGGTTTTTGTTGCCGGAATAATTATCGGTCTTGGCGCTGCTTTTTTTAATCCCGCGGTCAGTTCTTCGATTCCTGACATTGTACCCATTGATAAACTAATCAAAGCTAACTCTGTTTTCGCAATGATTAACACTGGTTCAGGCATTATTGGTAATGCCTTAGGCGGATTTTTGTTTCAGCTTCTCGCCGCCCCGCTGATGTTTCTTATAAATGGAATCAGTTATATTTTTTCCGCAATTACCGAAATATTCATTAAAATACCAAAAGTCCATCACGCAATTGCTGAATTTCATTTTTTCACTGATTTAAAAGATTGGTTTAAATTCGTCTGGCTTTATCGCGGTATTCGAAATCTGATGATAATCGCATCAGCATTAAACTTTTTTGCCGTTATGGGAATAATGCTCTATTTACCTCTGTTTCAGACAACTCCTAATCTCGGTCCAAGCCGATATGGTGTTTTTATTGCGACATTTTTAGGTGGAATGTTTCTCGGATACCTTTTAACATCAATCTTTCATTTTCAATATGCACAAAGGTTTAAGGTTTTTCTAATATGCGGTATTATAAGTATGGCAGCCGCATGCTTAACGCCAGTTTGGTTAATCTTTTCGTTAATGGTCGGTTTGGGATTTGTCGTTGGCATAACCAATGCAGTTCTTAATTCCTTTATCGGTGCCACTTTAGGTGTTTCAGTCCCCCAAACCATGCGCGGAAAGGTTTTCAGTCTTCTAGGAACCATCGCTGGTGGTTTAATGCCAATTTCGTATGCATTAGGCGGAGTATTGGCAGAATTTATACCAATTCGAATTATAGTATCATCCGCGTTTTTTATAACACTTCTGATACATGCATCGATGATATTTTCTGCGCCGATAAAAAAGCTGATTAATTTCAATCCCGCAACTGATACAATCGAGATTTTCCGATAATCCACTTGACCTTATAAAATAAATATCTTACAGTTTTATATGCACTTTTTATTACTTGTTGCAATAATAACATCTAATTTCAATCAGGATACTATATTACTTTACGCCGGTGAAAATCTTAATGAAATACAACAATTCATTGCTGAATCCGAACAAAAAGGTTATCAAAACTGGTCTGAATTTTTACTTTCCGCAATGCCGGATGTTGATTTAGTCAATCTCAATTCTGATGATTTTATTGCATATTTTGATGCACTAAAAAAGAATCTCAATCGCGTGTCTTGGCAAAACAAGATTGATGATAATCTTTTTTATTATTACATTCTTCCCCATCGAGTAAGTCAGGAACCGCTTGAAAACTTTACGCAGATATATGCTGATACTTTATACGAACTCGTAAAGAAATCAAAGAATATGCAAGATGCGGTCTTTCGGATTAATGAATGGGTATTTACCAAGATGAAATATGAACCGACCGAACAATGGGACCAGAATGCAATAACTACAATCAAACGCGGTATTGGTCGGTGCGAAGAAATATCAATTTTGTTTATCAAAGCACTTAGAACTGTTTGTATTCCTGCTCGACACACTTATACTCCCTGGTGGCCCTTTACTAATTCAAATCACGCGTGGGTCGAAGTATATACAGAAAAAGGTTGGAATGCGCTCGGTGGTGGTGAACTGACCGATTTGAATAATGCATGGTTCAGAATTCCATCACAACGAACAGCAATAATAAAAAGTGTTGTTTATGGAGAAATCGAAAGCCCCCTCAATCCCCCTTTAAAAAAGGGGGAAGAAAAGGGGGATTTAATTATTGATAAAAAAGATAAGAAATTTACAGTTATCAATTCAACACCTAATTACGGTGATGTTGTAAAACTTAATATACAAATAAAAAAGAATAATATACCAGTCGAAAGCGCCCAAGTATCAATCAATGTTTACAACTACTCATCATTAGTTCCTATCGGCAGTAAAAAGTCAGATGAAAATGGTTATGCACATTGGGCCGTAGGTAAAACCGATTTATTTGTCTATGCCTATAAAGATTCTCAGTTCGGATATTATATTTGGCGACCTTCCGAAAAAACTGATGACACAGTTTTTATTGATATAACAAAGCGGGAAATTCCTGATACATCATTCTGGTTTTACACAAGAAAAATTAATGGACAAAACCTAAAATCCAAATATAAACCCGATATTGATAAATTTAAGAAAATGCTTGATTTTCATCTTAGTGTTATTAATATAGACAGTTCTTTTTTAGCAGATGCATTAATAACAGATACAATTCTCATAAAGATATTCAAAGACGCAAAAGGCAATGCACGACCTTTATTGCAGTTCTATTTAGATTTATCTGACAGTTTAAAGATAATATTTACCGACTATTTCAAGGTGCTTGTTTCAAAAGATATTGTCGGACTTGATACAAACGGACTTCGCCAAGAATTAAATGCTGTCTTAAAATCAATATCTTTAGTCAGAAAAAACATCCCAGATTCTATCATAAAAGACAATGTTATTCCATCTCGAATTTTATATGAACATCTTGAAAAATGGCGTGATTATATTCAATATATAAATCTTCCAATTTTGAAATCTTTTAATCTTCGAATATCAAATATTGTGGATAGTTTATTTGTCTGGGTTGAGCATAACATCGAGCAGAAAAAAGATGGTGATGCTTTTGGACCAATGATGAATCCTGTAGATGTTTATAAAGCAAAACGCGCAACCAACACTGAACGATATGTCTTTATTGTCGGTGTTTTACGAAGCCAAGGTATTCCAGCAAGAATCAAATGGAGCTTTGATGCAATAGAGTATTGGAATGGTGTCTGGAAAGAAAAGCGATTTGAACAGAAACAAGAAAAGAAAAATGTCTGGGTCGGTTTACAGTTCAAACAGGATACAATAGATATAACTCCAAAAATAAATTACTACGAGGACTACAGCATTACAAGGTTTAAAGAAAACTCTGAACGTCTCGAACCTTCAATTGACACTATAAATGGTTATCAAATAGTAACTCTTGACCAGCAACAATCATATCTTTTTTCCGGTTGGCGAAATGGCTTTGGTGACACCTATGTAAAATTAAAGAAAATATTACCGACACCCGATACTGCAAAATATATCATTAGCACAGATATACCTGAAGATATTAAGCCGGGCGACTTAATCGTTAGAGAATATCACAAATTTTCTGGGATTGAAAAAATAGGAATAAAAAGAAAAGATTTTGAAACAGGCGATGTTTTAATGATTGTCTTTGATACTGAATCCGAAGCATCAAAATCAACTCTCAAAAATGCCTGGCAAGATATTAATTTATTTAAAGGTCAAATCTATTTATTAGCAGTTACGCAAGATAAAGAACAAGCCCAAATTTTCTTAAAAGAGCGAGATATTTATAAAGGTAATCTTTTTCTTATAAAAGAAGAAACCCAGAAAAGCTGGGGCATAAAAAACCTTCCTTCTGTGTTATATCTCAAGAATGGTAAGTGTATATTCTGGACCGAAGGTCTAAATTTGCACCTTTCAAGATTAATCCAAACCTTTCAAAAATAG
>CAZXRM010000143.1:0-4126 GCA_964642595.1 uncultured bacterium | reverse complement strand
TCTTTTTTCTATAAAAGATATCCACTTTGAATGCCTAAATGTATCTTCTTTATCTACCCAAATATCGTTATATTTCCATTCTCTTGAATTTCCTGTGTTATATGGTGGGTCAATATATATAACATCAATCTTTCCAGCATGAGTATAATTCAAAACTGAAAGAACGTGATAGTTATCACCTTCAATTAGCAAATTTACTGGTTTATCTTTATCTGTGATTACTTCTTTGCTTTTGATTTCTTTGAGAATTGGTAGTTTTGTTTTACATAATTCAACGACATCTTCAGGTTTATCTTCCCAAACCAACCCATACTTCTTTTTCTTCTTTAACTCTTTCTTGAGCCGTTCAATTTCTGCTAACAACTTCTCTTTTTCTGTATCAATATTATTCTTCGCCATCTTAGATTTTATAATATCTGTAAAATCCTCTTTGTCAAGGGTGTTTACCTACGGTAATAGCGAAAAAGAACTAATGACAGCGAATTACTCGAATAAAGTAAATGATTGTACTCGAATAGAACCGAATGATATTATACGAATAGGACAAATGATAGCGAATCAGCGAATAATATAAAACGAATGACAGCCCACGCACCGATTTTTCAATGGTGCGGGGCAATCTCGTAGAAACTGGTGGAAACTGATAGAAATTTGTTGTAAAAGAAATATGAAAGATGTAGTATTATTTAATACTTAATACACTTGCTAATGCTTGTGTAATTTCTTGCATTAAATCATCTGATAGTTTTCCAAGTCGCCTGACTAATCTTTCTTGGGCAACTGACCTGACTTGAAAAGTATCAGCCGAAGATATTTTTTCAAGACCATTTTCTAACTTAGGTTCAATTCGAACCATCCATTCGGCAACTGAGTAATGGTCTTTCCAATCAGTGATTGGTACTATTATTTTAATGGTAATACGCCGACTGCGTCATCATTGACAATTACTGCTGGTCGACTTTTCTTGATTTCCGCACCAATGGTCGGATCTAAATTTACTAACCAAATTTCACTTCTGCGAATGGAAATCCTCACTATCAAGGGTTGTGAATACTGTTAATTCTTTATTTTTTGAATAGTCTCTGACTAACATCTTTGCCGCTTTTACTAATTGTTTTTTTCTTTGAACATTATATAAAGAACTCTCTTTTTCTTGAAACCCCTTTTTAATTAGACGCAAAGATTCTTCAATAATTTTAAGACGGTCTTTGTCTGGAAGCTTTTTTATTTCTTTTAAGATTTCCGTTGTTCTCATACAATTTATACTATTCTTAATTTACAATTTTGTCAACAATTAATTTTATCGGCAAGATACATTTTTAACGGTCGAGATGGCTCGTAACGACGTTGTTCAAATGTCACGATATCAATAAGGTCTTCTATGAACTCATTATCCTTCAGTAATCTTTCGACGACTGACTGGCGGTCTTTTTTAGGTAAACCTTTATATGCCATCCAGAATATTTCTTTTCTTGCTTCGCTGACACTCATTTTTTCTCCTTTATATTATTACAACTATATTATTAATCTCAATTATAAAAATGTCAAGATACTTCGATATCAAGATTGAAGATTTTATCGAATGTTTTACTTTTCTTGACACTATACTCAATATCATTTATTCTATATTTATGAAAAATATGATGAGTGCGGAGGATGAATGTATAAAGTAATTTTCGTTTTATTTATAATTTCAGTCAGCATTGTTTTGGCAATGCCGCCAGTTCAGGGTTTGAAACTGCCGGATTCGGATTATTCTGAGATGAGCGAACAAAAAGTCAATGTCTTTCCCAACCCAATTCGGAATGCGGACAAAAAAGGAGTTGTCAATTCATTGGGCAATGTGCAAATGCTTGTTTCCGGTTCCAAGAAGTTCCCGATTTTTTGCGTGAAATATCCGGATTATAATAATCAGTATTCAATAGATAATTTTCAGGCGATGCTTTTTTCTGACACCTGGTCATCGGGCTCGGCAAAAAAGTATTATCAGGAAGTTTCGTACGGCAATTTTATTTTACAGGGAACTTGTTATGGCTGGTTTACAGCCGACAGTAATCGCGCATATTACGGCAGAACTAATGGTTTTAGCCGTGCCGCGCGACTGGCAAAAGAACTTGCCCAAAAAGCCGATAGTCTGATAAATTATGCAGAATTTGACAATAATGGCGATGGTTATGTTGATTGTTTTACCTGCCTGCATTCTGGTTTTGGTTATGAAGAGTCAGGCAGTGGCGCTGACATTCACTCGCATTCCTGGAGTTTTACTTTAGCCGGTGTCGGCGAATATACGACTAATGACCCAGACCCGAATAATCCCGGTCAGTATATTAAAATTGACGGTTATGTCTGCGACCCGGAAAGAAGTAATTATGCGAATATCGGGACAATGGTTTCAATCGGTGTTTTTTGCCACGAGTGGGGACATGCTTTAGGTTTACCTGATTTATATGATACAGACGGCGGAGGTTCGGGTTTAGGTGCCTGGTGTTTGATGTCAACCGGTTCCTGGGGCGGAAATAATGCTTCACCCTGGAAACCGTCTCATATGTGTTCGTGGGCAAAAATGGATTTGGGCTGGTTAAATCCGACCGCAATCCGCTCTAATGATTTTTATTCTCTGCCTGATGTTGAAAATAATGCGAAGGCGTTCTGGTTAATTTCCAGACAACGCACTTTTAAGGAATATTTTTTAGTTGAGAATCGCCAGAAAAAGGGATTTGACACGACATTGTATAATTCGGGTTTGTTAGTATATCATATTGACGATTCGGTTATCGGAGCACGCAGGACAGAAAATAAAGTAAATGCCGGCGGAGTCTGGAAACACGGTGTCGGATTAGAGCAAGCCGATGGTTTAAACCAGTTGTTCAGCACTTCGAACCGCGGTGATGCCGGTGACCCTTTTCCTGGCAATTCAAACAATGCTTTGTTTGATACGATTACAACCAATCCTAATTCTAAAACAAATTATCCAAGTTCATCACAATTGATTACAGGTTGCTTTATCCGAAATATTCCTGCTTCATCACAAGTAATGTCCTGCACTTTGTCATCGGGCGTTTACGGGAGTTTTACCGGTGGTCCGGACGCAGGTGGTTTTCGCTGGATTGATTCTGATACTTTGGGCAGCCAGCAGTATAACTGGATTGATATTTCTAATACCGGAACTTTTTTAGGTGATGGTGATGATGCGATTTATTCAATCACTCTGCCGTTTAATATTAATTTCTATGGGACCCAATACAATACTTTATGGGTTTGCACTAATGGCTGGCTTTGTTTTGGTTCAAATCCTTTGACTTTTGCTTCAGCAAACCAGTCAATTCCCAATACATCAACTCCGAATCAGGCGGTTTATGCTTTCTGGGATGATTTGAACCTGCTTGCATCAGACAGCGCCTGGATAAAATATCAAGTAAATACCGGTATAATAAATCAAAATTGCGTAATTACCTGGAAAGATGCTCGAATTAATGGCGCAATTCAACCCGCACCTTTGCAACCGGCAAATCAAATTACTTTTCAGGTTATATTATATGAAAATGGAAAGATTGTAATGCAGTATAAAGATTGTGCGGTCGGTGACACGGTTTATAATTGGGGCAGAAGCGCGACGGTCGGCATTGAAAATTCGACCGGCACAGTTGGCTTGCAATATTTGTATAATGGAATACCCATCGGAAATTTATTGTCCAATGAGCGGGCAATTTTATTCAAGAATATCAATGCAATCGAAGAATCGTCTTTTAAATCAAATGTCATTGACATTTCCAATATAAATATTTTCCCTAATCCAATGAAAAATCAAGCACGAATAAGATATTCTCTGCCAAAAGAATCGCAAGTGAATCTTGAAATCTATAATTCAGCCGGTGTTTTAATCCATAGCATAAATAACAAAATCCAAAAGCCGGGAAATTATCAAGTCAATTGGGATGGCTATGACAATAATAAAAATCAAATTGCCAAAGGCGTGTATTTTGTGATATTAAAAACTGATGATTATAAATTAGTGAATAAGATAATTAAAATTGAATAAAAATTTCTGGTATAATGATAACAGCGATTAAAGAAAGATTACAGCGATAGATAATATCTTCGTCATCGGATTTTTATTGCCGTAATC
>CAZXRM010000142.1:0-4128 GCA_964642595.1 uncultured bacterium | reverse complement strand
CAGTTGAACGCAGATTTTCATGATTTTAAACATACAGAACTTACTGAACAAATCATTAAAATCTTTTATAATGTATATAATAATTTAGGTTATGGGTTTCTTGAAAAAGTGTATGTAAATGCGATGATAATCGAATTAAGAAAAAATCATATTCCAGCAATCGCACAATCTCCGATATATGTTTTTTATGATAAAGAACTAATTGGAGAGTATTTCTGCGATATTCTTATTGACAATAAAGTTATCGTGGAAGTTAAAGCAACTAAAAGCTTATGCGATGAGCACGAAGCACAATTACTAAACTATTTAAAAGCAACAAATATTGAAGTTGGACTTTTACTTAATTTTGGACCCAAACCAGACCTTAAACGAAAAGCATTTGATAATTTTAAAAAAACTATCCGCGAAAATCTGCGTCCCATTAAGTGAAAAGGAGAAAAAAATGACTAAAGTCGGAGTTTTTATTGACATTCAAAATGTCCAAGAAACATTTGAGCGCCAGGGTAAAGAAGTCCGTTACGATACTCTGCATCGTAATATAATTTTGACTAATAAAGGAGAAGAACCCGAATATAAATTTATTGCCTTTGTACCGTTCAAACGCGATGACGAACGTCGGCAGAGATTGATTGATGCTTTGTCATTTCAAGGTTATCGGGTTGTTGCCAAACCAGTTCGAGAAAGAGTTGACGGCTCGGTCAAAGCCAATATGGATATTGAAATCACTCTGGAAATTTTATCAATGGCTGAATATTTAGAACATATTATTTTGATAACCGGTGACGGTGATTTTGTTGCTTTGGTTGACTGGTTGTCAAAACGCGGGAAAAGAATCTCGGTTATCGGTTTAGGACGGGGTTACACTTCGGTTGAATTGATTCGCGCCTCAGACGAATATTACAATATGGACGAACTCGAAGGAGTAATAACATAGAAGTAAATTCCAAATCCCAAATTCCAAATTCCAAATTCGGAATCTTCTTAGGTATCACTACAACTGAAAAAGAGACCGGTATCGCATTTATCCAGAATGAAAAAATCTTATCTGAATTAGTTGAGCAAACCGAAGCCCATCACAGTGAAAAACTATTTGAATATTTAAACAGCGCATTTAAATCTTTAAATATCTCCCCTCATCAACTTGCCGGAATCGGTGTTGTGATTGGACCAGGCATGTTCACATCATTGCGGGTCGGGCTGGCTTGTGTCAAAGGGCTGGCAATCAAAGACAATATTCCAATCAAAGGTTTTAGCACACTTGACGCCCTTCTGTTTTCACTGCCCGAAAAACTGAAACAAGAAAAAAGACCAATTGTACCGGTTATTGATGTCCGCCGGCAAGAACTCTATTATCGAATTTACAAGGATTTGACACCAATATCTGAACCACAAGTTATTAAAGCCGAAAACTTCGTAGCAAGTATTCCAAATAATGCTATTCTTATCGGTAGTGGTATTAACTGCCTAAAACTCTCAACCCATAACTCTCAACTCCTAACTTATCAACTACTTTACCCTTTACCATCTACCGTAGCATTTTCCGCACGAGAGTGCATCTTAAAACAAGATGTATCTAATATTGAAACATTAGTCCCTTTCTACGTGCGCTAAAGTAATTTTATAAGATTGACATTGACTTTTGCCGAGATTACAATTTAATAAATATCTTTTAATAGGAGTAAGTATGAAAAGAATTGTTTTGTTTACTGTAATATTATTTATCTCAATATACGCGAAAGATTTTCTTGTTAAAATCCCTTTCTCTGAACAAATTACATCTTCCGAATTAATCAAACAGGGATATTCGGTTGTCGGTGAATTATCCGATGGAGCAATTGTTTTATTAAAAGACCAAATGTTAAATATACCGATATTAGATAAAGTTACAACGGACAAAAACTATTATCTTATAACTCCTATGACCGAGCGGTCGAAATTACAAATCCAAAATAACTTCACAGTTTTAACCAATGACAACCAAACTTATCTTGTCTCAATTCAAACCGGACAAGACGAACAACTTTTTAATCTTCCAGCAATGTTAACAAAACTTGATTTTTCGCCATTACCATTGTCCGAGCAAGCACCAATATTCCCTGAGCCGGTTTTTAATCCATTAGTTCAGCAGATGGTCAATAGTGTATCTTCGGATACGGTTATAGCTTTCATTCGGCGGTTACAGAATTTCCGCTCGCGTTATGCAACTAGTGATTCGTGTCAAGCCGCGGCTAATTGGATTCAGGATAAATTTGTCAGCTATGACTGCGATAGCGTATTTTTCCATTCTTTCAGTGCATCGTACAAACCTAATGTCATCGGTATCAAAAGAGGGTTTGGGCATCCCGACAATATGTATTATGTAATTTGCGGTCATTTTGATGCGGTCAATAATTGTCCGGGTGCGGATGATAACGCTTCTGGCACAACTGCAGTTTTAGAAGCGGCAAGAGTAATGAAGAATTTTAACTTTGAATATTCCATACGCTACATCGCATTCTGTGCCGAAGAACAGGGATTAATCGGCAGTGCGGCTTATGCAACCGATGCCAGAAACCGCGGCGACTCGATTTTAGGCGTGTTTAATTTTGATATGATTGGCTATGCCGATATCAACCCGGAAAATCTGGAGATATTCGGCAAAATATCCAATCCGAATTGCAGTACTTTTGTTAATTATATAATCAACTCCTCTGCAATCTATGTACCGGAACTTGCCACCAACCGCCGAATGGTAACAAGTTTATCCGGCTCTGACCACCATTCGTTCTGGCAAAAAGGTTATGTTGGAATTTGCGGTATCGAAGATTATCCATTAGCCAATCCTTATTATCATCAATCAAGCGATTCGATCGGTTCGGGATTTAACGACTTGCAATTCTGTACCAAAACTATAAAAGCCGGCGTTGCGAGTTTGGCGGGACTTGCAAGTCCGATGTATCCAAATCAACCATTAGTAGTTTTTCGTAATTATCGAATCAATGATATAATCGGCAACAATAATGGACGTTGGGATATTGGCGAGACCACTAACTTTTACATCACACTCAAAAATATCGGTCAGGTCACTGCCAATAATATCTCGGCAACAATTTCAACTTCTGCACCTTATGTATCAATTCTTCAGAATCAATCCAATTTTGGAAATATTGCTTCACAGGATACTGCAATCAACTTGACTCAATATAAAGTCGCATCTGCCAATAACACACCAATCGGTTATAATGCCGGATTTGACTTAATAATAACCAGTGCGGAAACAACCTGGAATTATAATTTTTCAATTCCGATTGGTGCATTTGTTTCAACTGACCCGATTCCAGACGGACCAAGAAGTCCGGCTCGATATTGGGCTTATGACAATACGGACACGACTTACTTCTATCGCCCAACTTATAATTGGATTGAAATAAAAAATATCGGAACTCGAATATTGTATGATAACAATGACCAGGTTAGAAAAATCGCTTTGCCTCAAAACTTCGGTTTAAGATTTTACGGACAGCATTATGACACAATCTCAGTCAGTGTTGACGGTTTTATTCGCATTGGCGCAGATACGACCCGCGCTTATACGAACAGCGCAATTCCAAGCGTGGATGGACTGGCACCGATGATTGCAATAAATTGGGATGATTTGTATCATTCTAATACTGGAACTTACGGCGGAATTTGGTGGTATTATAATTCTACAAGCCGAGTTTTTGTAGTCGAATGGGACAGCGTCTATTATTACAATGCAACATCAGTGCGGGATAAATTTCAAGTCATAATTTATGATTCAACATATTCTGCGCCATATAACGATAATGTAATCATCGCCCAATATATGACCGCCAACCTTTACACAAGTTCGACAATCGGTATTGAAGACCAAACTGAAACAATCGGCATTCAGTATTTATTCGATGGAACATATCATCCTGCTTCAGCACCAATTCAACCGGGTCGGGCAATTAAGTTTACAACCCAATCTCCAACTGGAATTTTCGAATATACTTCTAACTTCTCACCCCTCACTCCTCACTCCTTACTAAAAATATATCCCAATCCATTTAGAAATCAAACAATAATCCAATTAAATACTTCTATTCCAATCGGCAAATCTATAAAAATCTTCAACTCATCCGG
>CAZXRM010000141.1:0-4164 GCA_964642595.1 uncultured bacterium | reverse complement strand
AGACCAAATCAGGTCACGACTTTGAACTTTCGTATTTTTCGTAGCAAAATATTTTTTCGATATTTAAATCTTTTCCTTGACAAGAATTGAATTTGGTTATAAACTACAATCGTAGTAAAGATAGGAGGCAATATGCCATGTGCAAAAAAGGCAAAGCCTAAGGCGAAGAAAAAAGTCGCCAAAAAGAAAAAGAAGTAATCTTACGGGGGGCTTAAAAGCCCCCCTAAGACTTTTTATAACCCACAACAAACTTACCGCAGAGCACACAGAGAATAAATTAACCACTGAAGACACTGAACACACAGAGAAAAATTATCGGGCAGATTGATAAGCATAGAAAATTTTCAGTGACTTCTGTGTCCTCTGTGGTTATAATTAAAATAAATGGAAACGATTTATCAGAAATTCATCGGTCTTGAAAAAACCGCCAAATTTTTGGATGTTGTTCAGAACCGATATCGCCAGATACATGATAACAAACCAATCGTTTCCGTGTCCGGTTTAGCCGGTGCAAAATCATTACTTGCCTTGATGCTTTATCGGTCATTCAACACCACAGAAATGAAACCACAGATTGACGCGAAGCGTAGCGTAAGCAACACAGATGGACACAGATTAGAATTGAAACCACTGAATACACAGAACACACAGAAAAAAGAATTTTCCTCAGTGACTTCAGTGTCTTCTGTGGTCAATAATAAAAAGTCAGGTCAGAATCTAATTTATTTAGCAAGGGATTCAAAGACGAAAAACTATATTCATTCGGATTTGTTATCTTTTCTACCCGAAGAAAATATGATTATGTTTAATGATGTTGAATCAGCCGAAATCGAATGCGTTAGGATGTTTGCTGACGATAATCCGTATATATTAATTATTCAACCGGAAGATTTATTAATTGAACTGCCGAAGCAAGACCAATGGGCAAAACACAGACTGCATTTAGCAAAAGGTGCGGTGCTGCCGATTGACGATTTAGCCGGCTGGTTAAGTTCAGCTAAATACGAACGGCTTGATTTGGTTTCTGAGCCGGGTGAATTTGCCGTGCGCGGAAGCATTGTTGATATTTTTCCGCCCAAGAGTAACAATCCGATTCGTGTTGAATTTCTTGATAACGAGATTGTTTCTTTAAGATATTTTGATACGATTACCCAGCGTTCAATCAATTTTATATCAGAGATAGAAATCTTTGCTCAAAAACTTGAGGACAACGAGAAGACTCGACTGATTGATTTGTTGCCGAAAAATAGTTTGGCAATATCAGAGGCTGCCGAGAATAATTTTACCAATACTATTTTAATTGCTGAGGGCTCGGCTGATTTTAATTTCGGGTTTAGCGAGCCACCGATTTATCTTGCCAATTTTCCATTGCTCAAGTCAGAGATTGAATCTTCTAATATGGAATATATTTTTGTTTGCGCTCAGGAATATCAGTACCAGCGGTTAGTCCATATCTTTGGCGATAAACCAAAATATGTTGTCGGTAATTTACACTCAGGGATTTTTGCCGAGGATGACAATTTCTGTGTTATTACCGAAAAGGAATTATACGGCGCACCGGTTATGCGCCAGCCCAGACGAAAATTCAAAGGTCAACCGTTAGATGATTTGCTCGCATTAAGCAAAGGCGATTATGTCGTGCATATTGATTATGGTATTGGTCAGTTTGAGGATGTGGTGCGAATTAAAATGACGGATGCGCCGGCAATTAACTTGGACGATAATTACAAATTCAAATTCAAAGATAAGCAAAATATTTCTGAAGAAAAATCCGGGATTGAAAAAGATTTTCTTTTGATCCGATATGCGAATGACCAGAAACTTTATGTGCCGGTCGAAAACCTGGGTTTGATTGAACGGTATATTGGCGGTGATGAAACGCCATCGACACTGAGCAATCTTGGAACTTCAAAATGGCTGCTGATAAAAGTGAAAATCGCAAGAGCGACCGAGGAGTATGCACAGGAGTTGATAAATTTGTATGCACAGCGGAGTGTTGCGAAGAAAGAACCATTTAACAAAGATACGGATTGGCAGGAGGAATTTGAAGCGTCTTTTCCTTATGAAGAGACACCTGACCAGCTAAAAGCACTGGCTGATGTCAAACAAGATTTGGAAAATAGAAAGCCGATGGACCGTTTGATTTGCGGTGACACCGGATTTGGCAAAACCGAGATTGCATTGCGCGCAGCATTTAAGACGGTCATCGGATTAAAACAGGTTGCGGTACTGGTGCCGACCACGATTTTATGTTATCAGCACTATCACACATTCAGAAAGCGGTTTGAGAAATTCCCGGTCAGAATCGAAATGCTCTCGCGGTTTACACCGACCAGCAAGCGTAAGAAGATAATTGATGATTTAAAAATCGGCAAGGTTGATATTGTGATTGGCACGCATACTTTAATAAGTCCCAGAATTGAATTTAAGAATGTCGGATTATTAGTGATAGACGAAGAGCATAAGTTCGGAGTAAAACAAAAAGAAAAGATTAAGAAACTGAAAGCAAATCTGGATGTCTTGACCTTAACCGCAACGCCGATTCCCAGAACTTTGTACCGGTCATTGGTCGGGCTTGCGGACATTTCTTCAATTCACACGCCACCGCCGGGTCGTCGAGATATTATAACAAGCGCAATCTATTGGGATGATGAGATAATTTATCAGAGAATAAATGACGAATTGAAAAGAGGCGGACAGGTTCTGTTTATTCACAATAGGATTAATTCTATAAAAAATATTGCTAAGAAATTACAGAATCTAAATCCTAAATGGCGGATTGCAGTTGCGCACAGTAAGCTGCCTGAGAAATTTTTAGCAGAAATTTACTTAGATTTTTTAGATAATAAGTTTGACATTCTGGTTTCAACCGCGATTATCGAGTCGGGTCTGGATATGCCGAATGTCAATACAATAATTGTGAATCGCGCAGACTGGTTTGGACTTTCCGATTTGCACCAACTGCGCGGACGGGTCGGACGGTCAGACAAACAAGCGTATGCGATATTTATTTTACCGAATAATTTCACCGCAAGGGACTCCCGTGTCGGGGAGCACGCGGAGAGCGCAGAACGTAGCGTCGAGGCTGGTCCTCGACAAAAAAGTTTTGTTGGGGATAAACCCCAACGCTACGATAATTTAGAAAAATCAGACCATTTTCAAAAGCGGATTTCAACGATTCTTGCCTATTCTAAATTAGGCGCGGGATTCAGGTTGGCAATGCGGGACATGGAATTAAGAGGTGTTGGTAATTTGTTAGGAACCGAACAGCATGGTTATGTGAATCAAATCGGGCTCAATTTGTATCAGAATATGCTAAGAGATGCGATTGCCAAGTTAAAAGGCGATACAATAAAACCCGAGCCGATTCTTTCATTGGATGTGCCGGCATTCATTCCTGAAGATTATATTCCAGATTCGTATGAGCGGGTTGCAATCTATAAACGACTGCTTTCACTCGAATCAGAAACTGAACTCAAATCAATTGCCGAGGAATTAAAAGACCGGTTTGGCAAATATCCGTCGGTGATGGAAAATCTTTTTGCGATTGCATCAATTCGGTTAAAAGCAAGGGATTTAAATTTATTAAAAGTCTCTTTAAAGAATAATATAATCACAATTGTCAACCCTAAAAAGACAACAACATTTTCTGGAAATTTATCAACGCTCGAAAAAGTGTTATCGAGTCATTTGTCCAAATAAATAAAAGTTGACATTTTCATATTTTCGGATTATAAATGCATAGTGCGATTATCAAATAAGGATAGGTTAATAGGAAAAATGACTGTAATCAAAATAATAGTTCTACTTTTCATTTTAACATTTAACCTATTTGCTCAGAATTGGCAAATACAACCACTTGATAGCGCAGATGGATTCATAAACGATGCATCAATTACACTGGATACTCAAGATTGTCCCCATATTATTTATCCATGGGCAAGGCAGTTAAGTGCAAACCTAGAAGAGTTTTGGGTCAAATATACTAAATGGAATAGTCAATCATGGGAATTTCAAGCAGTTGATACAATAAACGCCGATGGCGGACCAATATTCTTTTCAACAAAGTTATGCCTAGACAATCAAAATTATCCCCATACCGCATATATTAAAAGAGATTATAATCCACAAACTGGACGAAATTGGGTCAAAATTATATATAAT
>CAZXRM010000140.1:1776-4170 GCA_964642595.1 uncultured bacterium | reverse complement strand
TGCCCAGTTAAATCCGATTGATGCGCTCAGATACGAATAAATATCAAATATCTATTGACATTACTACCATATTAACCTATTATTAACTATATATGCCTTTATTCGAATATAAATGTGA
The DNA here is from genome assembly GCA_964642595.1 of uncultured bacterium. GTDB lineage: Bacteria > Hydrothermota > Tepidihabitantia > Tepidihabitantales > CAIPLT01 > CAIPLT01. The sequence goes on along the minus strand of CAZXRM010000140.1, from coordinate 4,052 downwards.
AATCTGCAAAAATATATTTGAGGAACTGATATTTACGAAAAATGATGAAAAAGAACTTTGCTGCCCAAAATGCAAGAGCAAAGATGTTCATAAACTTATTTCTTTGTTTGGCGTCGCCGGAACCGAAAAGAAAGTTAGTGCCGGTTCCTGCAGTCACTGCTCGACAAAGAACTGCAGTACCTGTAAGTAGGGAGGAGATAAATGACACTGACGAAATACAGCATTGTCGAAAAAATCTCGAAAGAATTCAAACCGCGCATTTCCCGGACTGATATTTTAAAAATTGTCCAGATGTTTTTAGATGAAGTATCTGGTGCAATGCTTTCTGGTCATCGGGTTGAATTTCGTGATTTTGGTGTTTTCCGCACCAAACTGCGCAAACCCAAAGTCGGTCGAAATCCCAAAACTAATGTACCAGTCCATATTCCACCCCGTCTCGTCGTCCTGTTCAAACCCGGTAAAAATTTAAAAGCAAAAATCGCTAAGAAATAATAATATATGCCTTGTGGAAGAAAAAGAAAACTAAGAAAAATAAAACGACACAAGCTTAAGAAACGTCGTAAAGCCAATCGGCATAAGAAGAAGTTACGATAGACCTGCGGCTTTAAAACCGTTGGTCTATGTAATGCGCCCGTAGCTCAGTTGGATAGAGCAGCGGATTCCGGATCCGCAGGCCGAGTGTTCAAATCACTTCGGGCGCTATTATGTTGTGGATTTATACCAAGTAATTAAAACTCGTCGTAGTATCCGCACCTATAAAACAGACCCGGTTCCAGATGATATTTTAATTCGGATATTGGAAGCCGGACGGCTTGCCCCATCTGCAAAAAATATCCAACCCTGGAAATTTATTGTTATCAAAGACGAAAAAATACGTCAAGAATTAGTACCTGCTTGTCGTAATCAGACATTTATCGGTCAGGCGCCGATTGTTATTTGTGTTGTCGCACTCGAAAAAATTGCCTGGGGAAATATGGGCGGATACTGGAGTTCTTATCCGGTTGATTTGGCAATCGCCTTAGAGCATATTATACTTGCAGCGACTGCTGAAGGACTCGGCACCTGCTGGATTGGCGCTTATCAAGAAGAAGAAGTTAAAAGAATTTTACAGGTTCCACAAGATGTTAAAGTAATTGCCTTAACTCCGCTCGGTTATCCAGCGCAGCAAATTGAACCCCGTCCCAGAAAACCATTATCAGAAATAGTTTCGTTCGACAAATTCTAATCAGCCAGTTTTTTTTCGTAAATTATCGCCTCTTCCCCATCCGGATAATATTCTTTTCGTGAATATGATTTTTCAAACCCGAATTTCTCGTATATTTTTTGGGCAGTAATATTAGATATTCTCACTTCCAGGTAAATCATTTTGCATTTGTTTTTTTTACTGACTTCAATTAACTTGGATAATAACTGGCTGCCGATACCTTTTCTGCGATGTGTTTGGGCAACCGCAATATTATCCAGGTTCATCTCGTCTTCAACCCACCACGCGTTCAGATAGCCGATAACCTGATTATTTTCTTTAACCACATAAGCAAAACTGTTTTCGCTATTTAAAGAGTGCTCGAAAAAACTTCTCTTCCACGCATCTTTAAATGTCGCCTTTTCAATTGCCATCACCTGGTCTAAATCATCAAGCGTCATCGGTTCAATTTTTATCATTATTATAAGTTAAAAATAATAAGGCACAGAGTCAAAGATATTATTGAATAACTCTGTGCCTGAGCTAACTATTTTTCTGCTTTTTTTATAACCGGGAATTGAATCTCGGTTTTTAGGGATTCTGCTGCAACCTGCATCGGGTTATTATGATAGAACTCACGCGGAGGTCCGGCTATTTCATAACCTTTCTCTATAATCCATCCGGCTAGTTTTCCATAAGTCGCACCGACTTTATCATAAGGTCCGATATATATCGTTGATGCAATCTCCATCGCTGGTAAATTCTTTACGATGATTTGTTTATCGCCTTTGGTTTCGGGCGCAACCGGAATACAAATTTCATAGCGGGTTGATTCTGCTGCAACTTTACTCGGGTCATCATAATAAACGCCAAACGGCACGCCGGCAATATTGCCTTTGTTCGCCATTACCCAAGACATCAATTCACTGATGGTCTTTCCGATTTCATTATACGAACCCTTTTTCGCAATCATAGCAACGGTCATTGGCTCGGTTGTTTTTATCACTGCTTCAAATGCGGTAGTCATCGGTTTTTTGGGCGTCTCTTTTTTCGGACCACCACAGCCAACGATAAAAACAACAACTAATAATAC
>CAZXRM010000140.1:0-1766 GCA_964642595.1 uncultured bacterium | reverse complement strand
AATTTATACATAATAACTCCTTTCTGATAAATAATAATATAAATCTTTCGTTTGTCAATATCTTGACTTTACAAACTTTTGAATTATAATGTTAACAGTGTTTATTTTAATAAATCCCATTAAAAATATGGAGGATTTGATATGAAGTACAAGTATGTAATTATGCTATTTATTATGATAGCAAGTTTCGCATTCGGCACTCAAAACGATGAAATCGTACCGGGCCGAATGCTCGTTCAATTTAAACCCGAATATCGCGGACAGATACAAATCGGGAATGTTGATAATATTGCAATTACTAATTTTGATGCTATCAACCAATTGAATAAAAAATACCAGGTCAACCAGTTCGACAAACTGGTTAAAGAACCGAATCCGACTGATTTGGCAAAAGAATATGGTATGGATTTAATCTATTTACTAACTTTCCCGGAGAATTATGATGTTACCACCATTCAGAACGAATTCGCACAAACTAATATTTTCAAATATGTTGAGCCAGACCTGATTCGAAAACTCGATGTTGTAAAAAAAGACCCTTCTGATTTAATTCCCAATGACCCGCTTTATTCTGGACAATGGCACCTTGCGAAAATTCAGTGCCCGTCCGCATGGGATTATACGCTTGGCGACACGCTGGTTAAAGCAATTGTCATTGACTGCGGAGTTGACTATCTGCACGAAGACCTTCAATATACTTATTCCATCAATGTTCCGGAAGATATCAATCACAACTTTCGTTTTGACCCAACTCCGTCAACATCCGGCGGTGATTTAGACAATATTGACCAGGATGGAAATGGTTATCCGGATGATGTGATTGGTTATAATTTTATCAACGGTAATGCCAACCCGTATCCTCCGGCTGGTGATGACCACGGAACCGAATGTTGCGGTGTTTACTGCGCTCATGCTAATAACGGACGCGGAATTGCTGGAATTACCTGGGGATGCCGATATGTTATTGCCCGATGCGGAACCGGTGGAAGTATTTATACTTCCTATGCAATCCAGGCACTTAATTATGCGGTAAGCCGAAATGTCTGGGTTTTAAGTATGTCTTATGGCGGCTCGACCTATCAGTCTCTTGAAAACAATGCCCTGCAGTACTGCTGGGCAGCCGGTATTGTTCCGATTGCTTCAGCCGGTAATGAATTTTCCAATTATAACCCGAAATATCCGGCCTGTTATCCGAATGTAACTTCCTGCGCTGCATCTGATGCACAGGACCATCGTTCTGACTGGGGTGGTGGTCAGCAATCAAATTATGCACCCTGGGTTGATGTTACCGCACCCGGCACCGGAGTTTTAACTACTGACATTTTTACTAATCAATATGGTGCTTTTGACGGCACATCATTCTCCTGTCCCTGTGTGGTCGGTGAAGCAATGCTGTTAAAGACCGTATTCCCGTCAATGACCAATGCTCAATGCACGACTCGAATCTACCAATCCTGCGATACAATGCCCGATGTGCAATTTTATGCCGGTAATTTAGGACACGGACGTATCAATATTGCCAAGGCAATTTATCAGACCATCCGCTGTAATCTCCGCACAACCGGTTTTAGACTAAACGACGGCAACAACAATTATCCCGAACCAAATGAACCAATCGCAATTATTACGACCATGGCTAATGAACAAGGTTATCAGGATGCGACCAATGTCACCGCGACATTGAGCTGCACTGACCCTTCAATCACAATCACCAAAAGCACGGCAACTTTCCCAACAATTCATCCCGGTAGTTCTCAGACCTGCTC
>CAZXRM010000139.1:2018-4203 GCA_964642595.1 uncultured bacterium | reverse complement strand
TTAAAAAAAGATGTTTTTAAGAATCTTGATATCGCATTTTTTGCCTTAAATGAAAACTTAGCAAAGGAATGGATTCCAATCGCTCAAAAGGATTGCATTGTGATTGACAAGTCATCCGCTTTCCGATTAAATAAAGATGTGCCTTTGGTCATTCCTGAAGTGAACCCCGAGAAAATCAAAGAGCATAAAAATCTGGTTGCTAACCCGAACTGCACGACTATACCGCTTCTGGTTGTTTTATATCCTTTACACAAGGCATTCGGATTAAAACGTGTGATTGTTTCGTCGTATCAGTCAGTTTCGGGTGCGGGCAGAAATGCAGTTGAGGAATGGCGATATGAAACCGAAGTTTTGGCTTATGGTGCTGAAATAAAAAAAGACCAGGACAGTGTTTTTCTTGCGCCAATTGCCGGCAATGTTATACCCCAAATCGGTAGTTTTGACAAAACCGGTTATACATCGGAAGAGAAAAAGGTGATAGAGGAGACGAGAAAAATTCTGGAATTGTCCGATTTACCAATTAGCGCAACTTGCGTGCGCGTGCCGGTTAAAATCGGTCATTCTGAATCAGTCAATATCGAATTTCAAGAAGAAGTAAATACTAAAGATGTAATAAAAGCTTTGCAATCGGCAGAAAGCGTAAAAGTATTAGAAGAAAATAAGTATCCGATGCCGATTGACTCTGAAGGCAACAACGATGTTTTAGTTGGAAGAATTAGAAAAGATACGGCATTTGAAAACGGCATTGCGCTGTGGCTGGTGACGGATAATTTAAGAAAAGGTGCAGCGACTAATGCGGTTCAGATTGCGGAAAAGATTATAAATTTACACCACGAATGTAACGAATGAAACAAATTACACCAATAACAAAATTTATTGATAATTCAAGTCATTCGACTATTTGTGTAATTCGTGGTAAACAAGGAGAAAAATGGTAAAGTATATTATAGTTTTAGTAAGTATTGTCAGTTTGACTTATGCTTTTTTGCCGGATAATATTAATGAGAATCCGGAAAATAAGTATGTGTTTCGCTCGATTCGAGCAAGTGATATGGTACGGATGGATTCGAGCCACAGTTTTGATGTTCGTCATTATCAGTTAAATCTGACCGTGCCGATGACATCCTGTGCTTATTCGGGTCTGGAACGGATGAAGTTTGTTCCGCGCGAAGTTAATTTTGACACATTTAATCTTAATTTTGTCAACCTGATTTGCGATTCAGTTAAAAGAGCTGGGAATAATCTCGTTTTTTTGGCAAACAGCAACCGGCTCAAAATTACCTTAGACCGCGTTTTCAGTATCGGCGAAACCTGTCTGGTTGAAATTTATTATCACCGCAATTCGGGTGGCAACACTTACGGAGTTTATTATTATCCGCGCGGAACTTATCCGGCGGTAATTTACACGACAACCGAACCGATTGATTCAAGATACTGGTTTCCGTGTTTTGACGAAAACTGGGACAAAGCCGAGCAGGGCTGTGAGATTTATGTGACCGTGCCCGACTCTTTTTCAGTCTGCGCCAACGGTCTTTTGGACAGCGTATGTACATCCGCGGGTCTCAAGACTTTTTACTGGAAAGAGCGGTATCCGATTCCGACTTATCTGATGACATTCACCGTTTCGATATACGCAAAATGGAGCCACTGGTTTCGTCCAACACCAAGCGAGTCAATTGAAATAAAATATTATATCTGGCGAACGGATTCAAGCCGTTCAGTGAGCGCTTTTGCGCGGGTCGTTGATATGATGCAGTTTTTTTCGTCAGAAAGTATGTACGGACCATACCCGTTTGAAAAATACGGGATGAATGCGGTGTACCCGTTTCAGTGGGGCGGAATGGAGAACCAGACAATGACGATGATTCACCGCAACTGGCTTAACGGCGATGACGACGGTATTGCGCATGAAATGTCGCATATGTGGTACGGCGATAAAGTCACCTGTTTTGGCTGGGCAAATATCTGGCTTAACGAAGGATTTGCGACTTATTCCGACGCATTGTATATGAGACATTTAAACGGACAGAGTTATTTCTCATCTTTGATGAATTCGCGCGCTAACAGTTATTTTAACGAGGATGCAACATCTCGCCTGCCTTTGTATAATCCACCGATTAACAATTTATTTACCTGGGGTCATACTTATTGTAAGGCATCCTGGCTTCAGCATATGTTAAGATAT
>CAZXRM010000139.1:0-1918 GCA_964642595.1 uncultured bacterium | reverse complement strand
GTGACCCGACCGATTTTGACCAGCCCGCAGATTGACACTTTTATTCTCAATGCCAATCCGTCATCATTTGTGCTTGACCCGAACAACTGGGTTCTGAAAAAAACTTATTTGGGAATTGAGGAGAATGACCAATTGCTGACTGCTGATCGCTATTCATTGAAAGCATTTCCTAATCCCGTGAAATCGCAATGCGCCATCCGCTATTCGCTGCCGGTAGAAGGAAGGGTAGCAATAAAACTTTATAATGCGTCAGGTAAACTCGTCAAAACCCTTATTGACCAGAATAAAATAGCGGGTGTCTATTCAGTGAATATAGATAATTATAAATTGAAAATTCCGAACGGCATCTATTTCTTGAAATTGGAGACCCCGGCGCAGAATTTCACGCAAAAAATCGTACTCACTCAATAACAAAGGAGAATATCAAACACCGAAGGACACTGAAATTCACTGGTTTTTTCGGTGGATTCGGTGTATTTCAGTGTTAAAGCGATTATGTTTAATACAGCACCTATTTTTAGGTTAATTTTCGTCTTATGAAAAACAATCAACTGAATAATACTACATCAGGAAATAGGGGATGGGTAAATGTAATAATATTAGGCATTGCCAGTTTATTGACCGACATCTCAACCGAGATGGTTTATCCTTTGATACCATTTTTTCTTACGGTTAAGTTAAGCGCCGGACCGGCAATTCTCGGTTTAATTGAAGGTTTTGCCGAAAGCCTGGCGAGCATGTTAAAGGTTTTTTCCGGTTATGTATCGGATAAAATCAGAAAACGGAAACCCTTGGCAATTTTGGGCTACAGTTCATCATTGATTGGTAAGTTTATTTTATATTTGTCAACGAACTGGGTCGGAGTTTTTTTAGGACGGCTTGGTGACCGGTTTGGCAAAGGCGTAAGAACCGCACCACGCGATGCTTTGATTGCGGACAGCACGGCATCGGATAAAAGGGGAAGGGCTTATGGTCTGCATCGGGCAATGGATACTTTGGGCGCGGCAATCGGCGTGCTTATCGCCTATTACTTTTTACGGAATAATATCGCCAATTACTCAAGAATTTTTTTATTATCAATAGTCCCGGCAGTACTTGGCGTTGTAGTTTTGTTCTTGGTCAAAGAACAGGTGCAGTCAATCTGGAAACAGAAAGAAAAACTAAAACTGCAATGGAAACTTATTCCGTCCCGGCTTCGTTTATTTTTTATCGTAATTTTCATATTTGCGCTGGGTAATTCATCCAACCAGTTTCTGCTGCTGCGGGCAAAAGGGCTTGGTTTTTCGATAACCGGCGTGCTTCTATTGTATTTATTCTACAACCTGACTTACGGCATCTTGTCTTTTCCAATCGGTCATCTCTCGGATAAAATCGGTCGCAAGAAAATATTGGTCATCGGTTATCTGATATACGGTTTGGTTTATTTGGGTTTTGCGATTGTCGGTAGAGCGTCCTGGTTATGGCTTTTATTCGGCACTTACGGATTTTACAGCGCTTTTACTGAGGGCATTGAAAAGGCGTATGTCTCGGATATTGCGCCGGCTGAATTAAGAGGGACTTTAATTGGTTTACACGCAACTCTGGTCGGTATCGGTCTTTTCCCAGCATCATTAATTGCCGGCGGACTCTGGCAGATTTTTGGTGCATCCGCACCATTTTATTTCGGCGGGGGGCTGGGCATTTTAGCCGGCATCGGGCTCTTTTTAACAATCAAATAAACAATCGTCCACCCCGAAGAGAATATGGAGTTATTGACAATTCAATATTGATGTAATATTCAGAATGTCAAAATTTTACAGAGACAACTTATAATAACATTATGCTTGACTTATTTTATTAACATAATATAATTCTTTAATATATTAATTTGCACCAGTTCGCCTCGCTGTAGCGAGAACGAAGCGGGTAAGGTGATGTG
>CAZXRM010000138.1:0-4312 GCA_964642595.1 uncultured bacterium | reverse complement strand
AGGATTTATTCGAATGGGCGATTTGTAACTCGATTACTATGCTTTATTGAAGGTTTTTTCTAATTTTGAAGTCGCAAGGTATATGCCGATGCAAATTATTAGACCTCCGATAATTTCAGCAATAGTTGGCGGTTGTTTTAAGATTAACCAGGATAAAATCGTTGTGCCGATCGGCTCGCCTAAGATTGCCATCGCAACAACCGGTGCCGTCAAATACTTCAGTGCCCAGTTAAAACTCGAGTGACCAATTAACTGTGGTCCGATACCGAGTAAGGCAATAAAAATGTATGATTGAAAACTATAATTAAAGAATTTATTGCCAGTCGCTATTACTGTCAAAATCAAAATAATTGCCGCGGTTGTGTACATTATGTATATATAGGAAAGAAGCGATAATTTCGGGCGGACTTTTCGACCGACCAGTAAATAACCACCGGCACACGCAGCACCGCCTAAAGCCAGTAAATTGCCTTTGGTCATTGCAAATGAATTAAAACCCTGACTGGCGATAATCATTGTGCCGAATATGCCAAGGATTATTGCCATTACTATTTTTAGCGAGACCTTCTCGTGTAAAAGCAAGGGCGACAAGATTGCAACAAAAATCGGGTCGGTCGCAACTAAGACAACCGAACTTGGAACCGAAGTATGACTGAGTGATTCAATCCACATCATAAAATGCGCGGCCAAAAATACACCAGCAAGAATAATTAAACTCCATTTCGATTCTTTTATCTCTTGTTTTAGTTTAGTGAATTGCGAGAAGAAAATTGGCTGGAGTATTAACGCGGCGACTCCGAGTCGCCCTGCGGCAATAACGATACTTGGTGCGCTAGTCAGTTTAATTAAAATCGAAGCAAATGAAAGCGTAATAAGTCCGATACCGATAATTAGTGCAATTTTAATGCGAGGCATGTTTTTCATTATAATAACAAATTCATAAAAAACAAGCAATATTCTTGACACAACATTGTATTATGATATATTTATCAGTATTATGGTAAATTTTCCGAAACCTAATGTAGTAATTAGCAAATGCCTTGGTTTTGCTAAATGTCGTTATAATGGTGATATTGTGCTGGATGCGATTGTTGACCAACTCAAACCTTATGTCAATTATATTACAGTCTGCCCGGAAGTCGAAATTGGACTGGGCGTACCAAGAGACCCGATAAGGGTTGTATCGGATAAAAATAAATTACACCTTTATCAGCCCGCAACCCAAAAAGATGTCACAAAGGAGATGGTTTCGTTTGTTGATAAATTCCTTTCTTCTTTATCTGATATTGATGGGTTTATTCTGAAATACCGCTCGCCATCCTGCGGAATTAACAGCGTAAGAATTTACAATGGATTTAGTCCAGATGCCCGCTCGATTACCGGGTCGGGCTTTTTTGGCGGAGAAGTGGTAAAAAGGTTGGGTGGTCTGGCAATCGAAGACGAAGGAAGGCTTAAAAACTTCTCTATCCGCGAGTATTTCTTTACTAAACTGTTCACACTTGCTCAATTCCGTAAAATGAAGCAAAAGAGACAGATGAAAGCACTGGTGCATTTTCATACGGTCAATAAACTGCTCTTTATGGCGCACAACCAGAATAAAATGCGTGCGCTCGGTAAAATTGCTGCCAATCAAGATAAACTCAATATTAATATTGTAGTAGATAAATATGAAACTGTTTTATATGAATTATTTGCAAAACCGCCCACTTTCAAATCTTGGGTTAATGTTCTAATGCACGCATTTGGGGGGATGTCAGAAGAGTTAAGCAAAGATGAGCGCAAGTTTTTTCTGAATATGATTGAACAATACCGGGATGAACGGATTCCATTGAGCGTTCTAACAAAATTAATTTATTCTTGGGCAGTCAGATTTGAAAATCAATATTTATTAGAACAAACATTTCTTACCCCCTATCCGGAAGAACTGATTGAGATAACTGACTCAGGCAAAGGCAGAAACCGATAAAATATAAACTAAAATAAATTACCACGAAGAAATTAAACACTGAATGACGCCGAAGAACACCGAGGCTTTAATCAGTATTTTCAGTGATTTCGGTGTTAAATTAATTTGTTTCCTTTCGTACTTTCGTGGTTAGAAAAGGGTTTTAAGTGAGAATAGGATATCCTTGCATAAATCGCTCAATTGGCTGTACGGCTAATACAACATTTCGGCTCGCATCTTATTCAGAAAAGAATTTAATCGAAAAGGTTGAAAATAATCTAAACTGTCTTGAGAAAATACTTGAGTACAATGCGAGAAACAGCCTTTTATTCTTTAGAATAAGTTCAGATTTGGTTCCATTTGCTTCACATCCGATATGCAGATATAACTGGCAAAAACATTTTAAGGATAGATTTAAACAAATTGGTGATTATATAAAGAAACACAAGATGCGGATATCAATGCATCCAGACCAGTTTGTTTTGATAAATGCGAAAAAAAAGGATATTGTTAAAAAAAGTATAAAAGACCTGAAATATCACTGCGCGGTACTGGATTTATTAGGACTCGACTCACAAGCCAAGGTTCAAATTCATGTTGGTGGTGTGTATGGAGATAAAAAATCAGCAATCAGACGATTTATTGTTGAATACAAGAAATTACCAAGGGTAATAAAAAATCGACTGGTAATTGAAAATGACCATATTTCGTACAGTTTAAAAGAATGTATTGCTGCTATAAATCAGGCAATCGGAATACCGGTCTTATTCGATTCTTTTCACCACCAATGCCTGAACAATAAAGAGACGATTAAACAGGCAATAATGATGGCATCTAAAACATGGAAAAGGAAAGATGGCTGCATGATGGTTGATTATAGCAGCCAGAAACCAAAATCCAAAAAGGGAACACATATCGAGCATATTAATATATTACTATTTCGAAAATTTATCAAGGAAACCAAAGGGGTAAAATTCGATATTATGCTCGAGATAAAAGACAAAGAAAAATCTGCATTAATAGCCCAAAAAATAGCCAAAACTTAAAATAAACATTACAATAAATTTTTGATACCCCCCACCATTTTTTCTAATAAATTAAACGAACGTTTGAATGATATTTATATCTAATTGACACATATAATATTAGGAAATAGATATAAATAAAAAATTTCCTTGACAAAATCAATATTTTATGTTAATATACAAACGTATGATTAAAACGAACGTTTGGACAATAAAAGAAAGAGGATGAAATGAAAGACGAAATTAAAGATAACAATAAGTTGGAAGCAAAGGAAAGAATTTATAAGGCAGCAATTAAGCTTTTTGCGAGAAAAGGTTATCATGCGGTTGGTGTGCGTGAGATTGCCCAAGCAGCAAATGTGAATATTTCAATGGTAAATTATTATTATGGTGAAAAGATGAGTATTTTAAAACAAATCATCGACGAGGCATTTGAAAAATACCGAGATGCTGTCGCAACCGCCGCAAATTATAACGTATCAATAAAAGAACATGTCAGCGGTGTAATTCGTAACTTCATTAAACTGTTCCGGGAAAATATCGAAATCTCAATGGTCGCATTTAACACCCTGCCGTTTGATATACCGGAAATTATGGAACAAAAGATTAAGTGGATGAACGGTAATTATGCAATATTTAAAGGATTCTTCGAACGGCTCGGGGTTGACCTTGATGACCCGGTTCAGATGAGTGTTATCGGTGGTTTCTTGGGCAACGCGACTTTTAACCATTTTGAAGGGAAATATATATGGGCAAATGCAAGTGAATCCGTAAAACAGTCGAAGGAATTAAAGGAAACCGTTACTGAAACCGTTGCGGCTAAATCTATGCCCAAAGCTTGCCAAATGTCCGAAGACGAATTTTATGAAAAGTATATCGAAAAACTTACCAATATGTATATGTGTGGCGTTGGCGCCGTAACTGGTAAGAATCTATCCGAATCGGATTTCCAATCTAATCAAAATCCGTGTCGGCTAAAAGAAGATAAAAAGGAGTAGGTTATGTTTTACATAATTACATTAATAACAATTTATTTAGCAGGATTTAACTCGTCAGATGTTAAACCGAATTACCATAATTTGAATAATTTGGTCGGGGAGATGCCGGAAGTAATTGTGACCGCGATAAGACCAACCGAACAGGAAATGCGGTCTTTTGGTGTTTTACCTGAGATAGTGGTAACCGCAGAGAAAACTCAAGAAAACACCCGCTTCGCTTTCGCTTCAGCGAGGCGAGGCGGTATCTTGCCGACCGTCGAAGCGTTTGCATTAAAAACAAGTAAAGATGATACAAGCTGGATGGGTATGATGCCGGAAGTAATCATCACCGCAGAAAGAATTAA
>CAZXRM010000137.1:0-4451 GCA_964642595.1 uncultured bacterium | reverse complement strand
GATTAGATAAGGGTTTAATTGCCATCCCAGTATCTTTAGCAAAATGGTTTCCGGATAGCAGTAAGACAATTCAGGTTTATTTAAATGATTCGCCATTATCTAAAGTTAAACAGTATTCATCGTATAATAGTAGCACACATGAATGTAGGATAGGTGGGCTTAAACAATGGTTTCAACAAAATAACATTAATAGTGGAGACGAAATAGTTGTTCAGTTTATTGATAAAGAACGATTAATCTACAGGTTAATCCCTGAAATTAACTTTATATCAAAAACTAAAGAACTGCAAAAAGGTTTTGACAAATCAAAAAACGACCAAGAAGCAACTGACAAAATTCTTACACTTGCACAATGGACTGATTTAGATAAAAGTAAAACAATGCTCAATGAATATTACCGCTTAACTAATACTACACCTATTGAAAACAGACAATACGTAAAAAGGAATCCTGTGCGGGCGAGGGAAAACCTACCCAACAATTTAAGAACTATATTGGAAGACATCTATAAGGGTCATTGTCAGCTATGTGATTTTTGGTTTCTGAAAAAAGACCATAAGCCATATTTTGAAGTACACCACCTTGACCCTCAAAAAGGACATCATCCTAAAAATTTGGTCGTCGTTTGTGGTAATTGTCATAACCAATTTGAACACTCTAATGTCAAATCGGAATTCAATAATGCTGGTTGGCTTGTAAAAGTCAATTTTAATAATAAAGAATTTCCAATAAGTCATATTATAGACTCGCTTAAGAAAGAAGATTTTACAAAAAAGCTTTATGTTTAAACTATATCTTAAATTTGAATAATAAATAAGGAGAATTATGTTAAATTTGAATAAATATATTGACCACACAGTTTTGAAAGCCGAAGCATCAGTTGCGGATATTAAAAAGTTATGTGCCGAAGCGCGAAAATATAATTTTGCGACTGTGTTTGTTAATCCGAGTTATGTTGAATTAGCAGCGAAATTACTTAAAGGTTCTGGGGTTAAGGTCGGCTGTGCTATCGGATTTCCGTTGGGCGCAACTACGACTGATGTCAAAGTTATGGAAGCGATGCAGGCAGTTGCAAACGGCGCGCAGGAAATTGATATGGTTATAAATGTCGGCGCAGTAAAGTCAAAGAATTATAAATATGTAGAAAATGATATTAAATGCGTTGTCAAAGCAGTCTCACCAATCGGGGTTAAAACTATTTTAGAGACTTGTTTATTAACCAATGAAGAGAAAGTGAAAGTCGCCAAGATTGCCAAAAAGGTTGGCGCGTGGTTTGTAAAAACTTCAACCGGATTTTCAACCGGCGGCGCGACCGTCGAAGATATTAAATTGTTAAGAAAAACGGTCGGCCCGAAAATGGGTGTTAAGGCATCAGGCGGTATCAGAGATTATAAAACAGCAATGGCAATGATTAAAGCCAGTGCTAATCGCATTGGAACCAGTGCTGGTGTAAAAATTGTAACTGAGCTTGATAAGACAGGTACTAAAGGAAATTATTAATATGACAAAAATGAAAGCAATCGTAAAAACCAAACCCGAAAATGGTGCGGAATTATTAGAAGTTCCGATTCCCGATTTTGCCGATGACGAAGTGCTGGTCAAGGTCAAGGCGGTTGGTATTTGCGGAACTGACTTGCATATCTGGAATTGGGATGGCTGGGCGCAAAACCGTATCGGCACAAAGAAATTGCCGCAGATTGTCGGGCACGAACTTTCCGGCATTGTGGAAAGGGTCGGGAAAAGTGTTAAGGGGGTTCAAACCGGTGACTATATTTCTGCGGAAACGCACATCTATTTTCCAAAAGATTTAAACGCGCTTTTAGAACAGAAACATATCGGCGAAGGGATGGAAATTTTAGGGGTTGACCGCAATGGTGTTTTTGCTGAGTATATAAATATTCCGGAGCGGGTGCTGTGGCATAATGATAAAAGTATTGCTTATGAACTTGCGGCAGTGCAAGAGCCGTTAGGCAATGCCTGTTATGCAGTGCTTGGTGAAAACGGTGATATTGCCGGAAAATCAATGGTGATAACTGGCGATGGTCCGATATCATTGTTTGCAACCGCGATCGCCCGGGCGTGCGGCGCAACCAAAATATTTTTAATCGGTATGTCTGAAGAGATGATGAAAATTGGAAAACAACTCGGCGCTGACCATATTTTATCAATTACTAATACAAAACAGGAAGAGCGGATTAAGTTTGTCAAAGACAACACTTATAGTGCGGGTGCGGATATTGCTTTAGAGATTGTCGGAAACCAGCAGTCAATATCCGATGCATTTCGATGCGTGCGCAAAGGTGGTCGGGTATCAGCATTCGGCATTTCACCACAGCCGTCAGTGACAATTGATTATGACAATGAGATTGTATTTAAGGGTATTCAGATACACGGTATCTCCGGCAGAAAAATATTCGATACCTGGTATCGGGTGCGTAATCTTTTGGCATCCGGACGGCTTGATGTGCGACCGGCAATTACAGATATGATGCTGCTTGATGATTTTCAAAAGGCATTTGATAAACTGACTGCACCAGACCGAACGTCGGCGAAAATCGTATTATTCCCGGACAAAAAAGATTTAGAAAGTACTTTGAATAGAAAATAAAAATGAAACCGCAGATTAGCAAACCTAACCACGAATGCACACTAATCGACACGAATAAGAAACATAAAGATAAAAATGAGAAAATTTGTGTTAATTCGTGTTTATTCGTGGCAAAAAGTCTGTGGTTAATTTAAACAGGAGATAGAATGTTCAAGAAATTTAAAGAGTATTTGCAGACCGAATTAAAATCAGTTCGCGAACAGGGACTTTATAAAGAAGAGAGATATATTTATACACCGCAGGGCGCGGATATTAAAGTTGAATATCCGTCGGGCGCACCAACCAGCGAAGTTCTAAATTTCTGTGCCAATAATTATTTGGGTCTATCCAGTCATCCTAAAGTAATTCAAGCCGCAAAACAAGCGATTGATAAGTGGGGTTATGGGATGTCGTCAGTTCGGTTTATCTGTGGAACTCAGGATATCCACCGCACGCTTGAGCAAAAAACATCTAAGTTTTTGGGTATGGAAGATACGATTTTATACACATCCTGTTTTGATGCTAATGGCGGTCTGTTTGAGGCGCTATTAAATGAACAAGATGCGATTATTTCCGATGCGTTAAATCACGCATCCGTAATTGATGGTATCCGGTTGTGCAAAGCAGAGCGGTTTCGTTATGCACATTCAGATATGAAAGAACTGGAAGAAAATCTAAAGACCGCACAGAAGAATCGTTTTCGGATGATTGCGACTGACGGAGTTTTTTCAATGGATGGAGATATCGCTAAGTTGTCAGATATTTGCACATTAGCGGACAAATATGATGCTTTGGTGATGGTTGATGATTCGCACGCTACTGGTTTTATGGGCAAAACCGGACGCGGGACTCATGAGCATAATAACGTGATGGATAAGATTGATATTATTACAACGACTTTTGGCAAAGCGATGGGCGGAGCGTCGGGTGGTTGTTCAAGCGGCAGAAAAGAGATTATCGAAATGCTCAGACAGCGTTCGCGACCGTACTTATTTTCCAATACGCTTTCGCCAATTATTACTGCAACCACGGTTCAGGTTATTGATATGCTTTCCGAAACTACTGCGTTAAGAGATAAACTGGAAAAGAACACATTGTATTTCAGAAAAGAGATGACCGAACGCGGTTTTGAGATTAAACCGGGTATTCATCCGATTTGTCCGATTATGTTGTATGATGCGAAATTAGCACAGGATTTTGCGCGGGACTTATATTATGAAGGAATTTATGTTATCGGATTTTTCTATCCGGTCGTGCCTAAAGGACAGGCAAGAATCAGGGTGCAAATCTCAGCGGCACACGAAACCGAGCATATCAACAAAGCAATCGAAGCATTTACCAAAATTGGCAAAAAATATAATATTATCAAATAATATAATATTGGAGGATGAAATGAAAGAGATGACAAAAAAGGCATTGAGCGAAGCATTTGCCGGCGAATCAATGGCGCATATGAAATATCTGATTTTTGCTGAGGTCGCGGACAAAGAAGGATTTCCGAATATTGCACGACTATTCCGGGCAACCGCGTTTGCCGAGTTTGCGCATGCCCAGAACCATGCAAGGAATTTAGGATATATTAAACAGACTGACGGTAATCTGCAAACCGGTATTGACGGCGAGAATTTTGAAGTCGAAGAGATGTATCCGGCATATCTTTCAACCGCAGTTCTTCAGAACGAAAAAGGCGCAGAACTGGCAATTAACTACGCTTTAGCCGCCGAGAAAATCCACGCGGCTTATTACAAACAGGCAAAAGATGATGTACAGAGTTCTAAAGATATGTCGGTATCTGATATTTATGTCTGCCCGGTTTGTGGATATACCCACATCGGTGCGCCACCAGAAAAATGCCCGGTCTGCA
>CAZXRM010000136.1:0-4564 GCA_964642595.1 uncultured bacterium | reverse complement strand
TTTTAATATCTTTGAACGATTGAATCAAAGTGCGCAAGCCATCCGTATAAAAACATTCCAATTCGCCAATTTTGGGAACTCTGAACTTCTCAATACCGGTTAGCGCTTCGGTTGTCACAACTTTATAATTATTTACAATCCTTGCTGGTCTGGTATATTCAGCAACCAAATCATTCGGTGACCAGGTGTATTTGTAATTGAATGGCGGAATCGGATTCTGCGGAATCCCGCCAACCAATATTCGCAGACGACTTATTTTATTTGCCTTTGAACCTGTAAGATTTTTTTTCTGTGTTTTCTCTGTGTCTCTGTGGTGAATCTGTTCATTAAATTCTCGATAAGCTTCACCGATTAGAATATTAGAAAGTCCTGGCGCGTAACCGGCATCAGGCACAATCCTGATTTTATTTTTCTTTGCTTGCTTATCGAGTAAAAACGGGTTTTGTTCTGAATAAGACATATCTGCCATATCAACCTTTGCTTCGATTGCACATTGCATTGAATAAAAACCAAAATAAGCAGGTAATGCACCAACCACAATATCAAAATCGCGGATGAATTTGATTAACTCTTTCTTCTTGGTGACATCGAACTGTTTAGTTTTAATCCCAGCAGACTTGTCACTCTGAGCATTGCGAAGAGTCTCACGTTTGACTTTCGAGAGATTGTCCTTATTAATATCAATAACTGTAACTTGATGGTTGTTTTGTGCTAAATCTTGAGCAGCAACCCTACCTTGTAATCCCGCACCTAAAATACATATTTTCATTTATCCTCAATTAGTAGTTATTTTGCCACGGAGTCACTGAGAACACGGAGAAAAAAGAAAGATGTTAACAAATACTCAATTCAGAACTCTGTGCGCTCCGCGTCTCTGTGGCAGACATTATTTAATAATAATCGGATTAGAATAAAAATCAAGCCCTAATGATTAACAACTAATTTCCTATAAAGTATATTCTTATCCTGTTCTATCCTTATAAAATAAACACCATTTTTCATTGTTGCTGTGTTGATAGATAAATTTTTTCCCTGCAATGTCCCGCCAATTTTCTGACCTTGATTATTAAAGATTGTAATTTCGCTATTATTGTTAGTAATAATACACACTTGATTCACACAAGGATTAGGAATAACTTTAATTTCGTTTAGTAATTCATGATTTTCTAATGATTCGTCAATATTCGTATAATAAGAACGTTCAAAATAAACATCATTATTGGTCTCGTAAACAATCGCATGCGTATAGACTAAATAAATAAAACTGTTCTCAATAAATAGATGCGGCTGGGTATTATATACTAAATCATTTGTTATCTGCTCTTCTGGCGACCAATTGATTGCGTCAAATGAGCGCCGCCGAAAAATATTGTATGCCGGTGACTGGTACTTGGCATAATAAACCAGATATGAACCATCTGGTGCTTGACATGCAAATGGGTCATGGGAATTGAGATTGGTCGTTAATCGAACTGAGTCGCTCCAATTTATTTTATCAGTCGAAGTCCGCACAAAAATATCATAATTAGTCGAACCAGAACCCGATTTGCGGTGATAAGCAATCAGATATTTACTATTCGAATGTTTCATAATCCGCGGTCGAAATCCAGAACCAGCCGCGCGGGTTTTAAGAGTATCCCAATTACCCAAATAAGGACAGTGCGAAACATAAGCGCCTTGCCCGGACACGCAATAACTCATTGTCAAAGAACTGTCCGGTTCTAAAATCACGGTTGGGTCATATACCAGATAGATTGAAGACCAGCCAAGATTTATCGGTCCTTGCTGAGTCCATTGCAAACCATCGAGAGAATAGGCAGTATGAATTTTATAATTACCGGTCTCGTTCGAACCATACCATAATCTAATCGTATCATCAGGCATTTGCACAAAACAGAGTGTTGCCTGGTCGCCCGGATTTGTTATAATCGGTCGCACCGAATCCCAGGTGTTGCCATCATTATTAGAAAATGTCACATATAAATCGCCCGAAACCCAGTCCGGATTTCTATCAAACACAACCATCAAGCGACCGTCTCTTAACCTTGCAATCCAGGATTCGCAGTCATTTTCCGGGCCGCCCGAAACAACAATTGGAGTAGCGATGAGAAATGAAAAAAATATTAGTCCTATAAATAGAATGGCTTTAGTTGTCATAATGATAATCATTAAACTAAAAACTAAAAAGGAAAAGCGAAGAGAACCAAAGGTTTTTTAGTTTTCGCTCTTCCCTTTTAGCTCTTAGTTTATATTATCCTTTGGTCGAAACCGACACGTCATCAAACAGAATCGCTGGCATATATCCACTGTAACTTGAGAATAATTTATCACTCACATCAACCACATTCTTGAATAATTCATAGATATTGCAGGCAACCATCACATCTTTGACCTGTCCGAGTATTTCACCGTTCTCAACATATAATGCCGGATTGGCACCGATTGATAAATCGCCATTCGGTATGTTTCCGCTGTGTGCACCCAATGCACCTTCGATAATTATACCGCGGTCAATTGACTTAAGCATATCTTTGAAAGATTTATTACCGGTCTGAAATCTGAGATAAGTCAAAGCTGGGGCTGGTTTGATTGTTATGATGTCATCACCCCATTGCGATGCGCGATAACCATGTCCGGTCGGTTTTGTCTTAAGTTTCTTGGCATAATTCAAGTCGCAATAAAATGTCTTGAGCACGCCTTTTTCGATGATGTTGGTCTTGCTCACTGCTACGCCTTCGTCATCAAATGCACGGGCGCCGGGATATTTATCATCGAGCGGGTCATCATAGATAGTAATTTTATCCGAGAATATTTTTTCACCAATTTTACTCGCAACCGGCGAGATTTTCTCGTACACGCTTTTACCGCTGGTTCCGCTGTTCGTGCGCCAGGTTAGAGCATACAGGCAGTTCGGCATAAATAACACCTTCATCTTGCCGCCTTTAGCCGTAACTTCTTTTTCGGATA
The DNA here is from genome assembly GCA_964642595.1 of uncultured bacterium. Taxonomy (GTDB): domain Bacteria; phylum Hydrothermota; class Tepidihabitantia; order Tepidihabitantales; family CAIPLT01; genus CAIPLT01. The sequence continues at coordinate 1,597 of CAZXRM010000136.1, read as the reverse complement.
AATTATAGAAATTGATTGTTTCGTTAAGAATATCGTCGGGCATTTTAGCAAATTTCTTTTCTGAGTAAACCCGTCCAATACCTGACGCTGAACCCGGATAAGAAATCGAAGCATAAACGCCAAACTGGCTCGATTTATTGGCAACATCTGTTCCTTTGGTGTTCATTACTCGAATTGTCTCGTAATATGTATATGCGGTCGATGACACTTCGCCGTTCGTTTTCTTCAACGCATCACAAACTCTCTGGCACTCGTCAACCATCTGATTGCTGGAAATATTTTCAATCGAATTGTCATAAGTATTAAGCATTGGCAGATTCTTGGTTAATGGAAATTCGTAATCTGCTGCCACCCCGCCCTTTAATGAATTGAGCGCATTCTGCAATAACTCTTCGCGGTTAATCAGATTTCGGGTATAAGCAAAACCGAGTTTGCCATCTTTAATAATTCGGATGCTGACACCGGACTGGAATTTTGTATCAATCTCGTGCAGTTTCGCATTTTCAAAAGAAACGACATTCTGTTTATTGTCAATGCTGAAAATCTCTGCCTGGTCACAAACCTTTTTCGCCATTTCAAGAAGTTTTTCCATCTTACACCTCTTCCTCATTTAACCAAGGATTTTTATTTGCCACTGAGGACACTGAACTCGCTGAATTTGTATTTTCTGTGGAAATCTGTGTAATCTGTGGTTCCATTATTTTCATCTGTGCTAATCTTGTGGTTTTCATCAGACGCCTCCTAAAACCAAACCCTGGGCAATAACATGCGGTGCTCCATTGCATGAACGGATATTCATCTGTCCTTTACCGCATCCGCCGCGTTTTGACAATACCAAATCATTACCAATCGCAGTAATACCCAGCAGTGTTTTGTACAGGTTACCGGAAATATTAATGTCTCGAATCATCTCAGCTTTTTTACCGTTCTTCACAACATAGCCATATTGGGCGCCAAATGTAAAATTCTCACCCGCAGTCTGTCCGCCTTTGGCATCAAGAATATACAGACCGTCGCCGAGCAATTTGAATAATTCTTCCAGAGATTTATCACCTGCTTCGATAAAGATATTTCCCATTCGGATAATCGGTGCATAACGAAAATCTTCGGCAACCGTATGCCCAGAAATCGGTTCGGCAAATTCTGCGGCAGTTCTTCTTGAATGAAGCCGTCCAACCAAGACACCATTTTTCATCAGTTGCGTGTGTCTTACTTTCACGCCTTCGTCATCGTATTTATAAAAACCGAGCTGGTTGGGCATTGTTGCATTATCCACGATATTTAAAACATCACTGCCCAGTTTGCTGCCCAGTTTCATCTTTTCCCGCATTGCCGGCAGATTTTCGATGATATCTGCTTCTGAAAAATGACCGAATGCCTCGTGCGTGAATACACCTGCCATACTCGGATTTAAGATACAATTGTAAGTTCCGGCTTTGACCGGAGTTGCCTTCAATAAATCAATCGCGATTTGAGTTCTTTCTTCAAAATTCTTTTCCGGATTTCTAATCGTGTGAAAACCATCGCTACCACCAGTCGCAACCCGCACATTCTGGACTAAATTACCTTCTTTAGCAATAATCTCACCGGCTAAAGA
>CAZXRM010000135.1:0-4564 GCA_964642595.1 uncultured bacterium | reverse complement strand
GAGATGCGGGTCTGGCTTAGGAATTTCGGCAACAGCACCGCGACTAATGTTCGTGTCTGGTTAAGAACAACCGACCCCAATATTACGATTACTGATTCATTCAAGAATTACGGAAGTATTGCCGCCAATGATTCCAGCTATTCTGCTGACGGCTTCAATTTTACAGTTTCTCCGAATATCGGCAATGGTTATATCCTGAATTTTTCATTGGTTATAAAAGATGCGCAGGATTCAATCTGGCGTTCGAGTCTTTCTTTGCCGGTTGCGCAATGCGTATTAGAACATATCAGTGTTTTAGTCAGTGATGTTTCACCAGGCGGAAATAATAATGGAATTATCAATCGCGGGGAAACCGTTAATCTGATTGCAACTATCAGAAATATTGGTGGAGCAGTCGCAAGTAATGTTACATCAGTTTTATCTTCAACAACTGCCGGTATAACGATTCTTGATGCGAATGGTTCGTTTGGTTCGATTGACCCGAATAATAATGGCAGTAATCAATCTGACCAGTTTTCTATTCATGCGGACAGTTCAATCATTCCTGGTTCGATGGCTAATTTCAAGTATATTGTGACATCTGGTGTTTATTCAGAAACACTACAATTTAGTTTGCCAATTGAAATCTATCTTGCTAATTTTGATGATAACAATGGCGATTATACTCCAAATCCAGCAAGCGGCGCATGGGAATGGGGAGTTCCGACTTCTGGACCAAACTCAGCTCATTCTGGTACGAAAGTCTGGGCGACCGTGCTTGGTGGAAATTATGCTAACAGCGCAGATTGGAAATTAACATCACCAGAACTAACTGCAACAGCGAATAATCCACAACTTAAGTTCTGGCATTGGTATGCGTTTGAAGGCACATCGACTTTATACGATGGTGGTAATGTCAAAATTTCGACCGATAATCAAAACTGGACAGTCATAACACCGGTTGGCGGATATACTGGAACTGCCTATTCAAGTACACCAGGAGTTGGTGGACAACAAATTTACGGAAGTTCAAGCAGTGGCTGGGTTGAAGCAACATTTAATCTGCCGGTTAACGCCGGACAACATTTCTGGTTAAGATGGCATTTTGGTTCAGACGGTTCGGTTAACAGTTATGACGGATGGTATATTGATGATATCACCGGAATCGGCTTTGGTGTAATGCCGCCGTTAAATAATGATGTCGGAGTCCAGACGATTTTGAGTCCGGGCTCATTTCATTTCCCGAATACACAGATGACTCCAGTTGTAAAAATCAAGAATTTTGGTTCTCTATCACAAACCAATTGCCCGGTTGTCTGTTCAATTGTCAATGCGAGCGGTGCACTAAGATATACGAATACACAAACCGTCAATATCGGAACAGGTGAAACATTACGAGTTAACTTTGCATCCTGGACACCGACGATAAACGAAGTCTGCACAGTAAAAGTGAGAACCAGTCTCGCAAATGACGAATTTCCAGGTAATGACCGGATTGTGCAAGTAACCGCAATAAGCCCGATCTCACAGATTATTGTCGGAACCGCAACGACTAATCAAAGAACCGAACCTTTAGACCGGTATTATAATTACAACACGCACGAAGCAATCTATCTCCAATCCGAAATCGGTGTCAGCGGATTAATCAATCAAATTGGTTTTTATAAAGATAATGGAAGCAATCTTGACCCGATTACACCGGTTGCAATCTATATGAAAAATACGACCGACGCGACATTACCGAGTGGAACATATTCTTTAACCGGTTATACTCAAGTTTATAACGGCGCATTTCCGAATAATGCAGCATCGGGCTGGATGGAAATAACTCTGACAACACCGTTCCAATTTAATAGTCCGAATAATCTTGCAATTCTTATCATTAAAGGTAATCAAGCATATATTTCATCCGGTTATCCTTACTGGCGATACACAACAACTACAAGTTATCTGGCAAGAGGTGCGAGGAGCGATGGCAGCCAGCCGACTTCTTTAACACAGACTAATAGTCGTCCTAATATCAAGTTTATGCTGACCGCAACCGCAATTGAAGAGACAAATAACTTGAATAATCTACCATTAATCACTGCTTTATATGCACCGAAACCGAATCCAGTTATCAACGGACTTGCCAAAATCTCATTCTCACTTGCTGAACCTTCAAGGGTATCATTAAAGATTTATGATGCATCAGGTAGAACCATCCGAACACTGGTTAATACACAGGTTGATAAAGGTATCTACAATCAAATCTGGGATGGCAAAGATGATAATAATCGTACGGTTGCAGAAGGAATTTACTTCTACACACTTGAAACTTCAAATCAGAAGTTCACTAAGAAAATGGTATATACTAAGTAGCAATTTAGCAACTAAGCGTATAGTTAATAGAAGGGCTGAAGAAAATTCAGCCCTTTTTTATTGACCCGTATCTATTTTATAACGGAACAAAGTGTTAATAATCTAGTAAAATTACATTATCGCAATTTCACAAATAGGTGCTCAACTCGCTGAGTCGAAGCGGGCGGGGTTGACACATTTCGATATACAGAGTAAAATTTTATATTGACTATTTTGGAGAAAAAATGAACACAACAAGATTAATTTTAATGGCAGTATTTTTTTTAGCTCTTATTAATTTCGGTTATGCACTGACCGGTGCCAAATATCTGATAATTACACCAGACGAATATCAATCTGTCTTAAGACCTTTAGCCGATTGGAAAACCAAAAAAGGCGTGAAAGCGATGATTGTTCCGCTTTCCGTAACCGGCAGTTCAGCATCGCAAATCAAAACATATATTACTAACGCCTGTAATAATTGGGACATCCAACCGCAATATATTCTTTTGGCTGGATTTTCTGTGCCGGTATCAGGAAATACGGATGATTATTATGCCAACATTACGGGTGATTATCATATTGAACTGAGCATTGGTCGGTTTCCAGCAACAACCGCTGCTCAAATGGAAAACATTGTGGCAAAAACACTAGCTCTGGAAAAGACACCTTATGTTAGCAATGATTCAAACTGGCTGGTCAAAGGAACGACGATTGTCCGTGAAGACGGTTCACCAACATCAGACCCGATATATTGGGCAAATGTTCGATACATCCATCGGCAATGGATTAATTACCGATATGCACAAATTGATTCTTTATCCAAAGACCGGGGGCATTCATCATCAGATATAAACACCGCAATCAATAATGGGCGGTTATTTGTCGTTTATCGCGGACAGGCGGTAAGTAACTGGTGGAGCCCTTTTGCAATGACACCGGACAATCTCAACAATGGTAGTAAGACACCGATTGTAATTTCTAGTACCTGTTCGACGATGTCATTATCGTCATCCAGTTATCTGGGCAATTTGTTTATTAATACCGGTTCATCTTCAGCACCAAAAGGAGCAGTCGCTTTTTTTGGAACCACATCATCGGGTTCGGGTATTGCTCAGTATCGCGGCGCAGTTGCCGAAGGATTTTTCCGGGCAATTTTTGAAGAGCGAACGTTTTGCCTGGGTGATGCAGCAAAACGCGGCAAGTTTTATATGGATTCATTATTCACCAATCAAACCCGCTATCAGGAGTGGAATCTTTTCGGCGACCCGGAATTACCAATCTGGACCGACCGTCCGTCGAAAATGACCGTGGTGCACGATACAGTTATCGCAACTCTTCCGCAAAATTATTCAGTCTATGTCAACAGTAACGATATTCCACTTGCCAATGCTTTAGTCTGTTTAATGATGGATACTTTGATTTACCAGACTGCCTTTACTAACTATTCGGGTATTGCTAATTTTAATATAAATCCGACCACAACCGGTCTGATGTCAGTTACCGCAACCTGTCATAATTTTCTGCCTTACGAAAAAAATATATTAATCCAGCCCGGTAATCTTGACCATGATGTCGGCGTTGTTTCGATAATTGAACCGCAAGGAAATATTGTACTCGGGACTAATGTTGTGCCACAAGTGCAGATAAAGAATTACGGAAATTTCCCGGAGACATTTCCTTTAACCTGTAAAATTGGTAATGTCTATGAAGAAACGATTTATTCAGTATTATTAGCTTCCGGAGATACAGCAACAATTTCATTTCCAAACTGGGTTGCGATTGGTGGAAATCACTTAGTGAAATCCTATACCGGATTAGGTATTGACCAATGGCGAAATAATGACAGCGCATTTGGTTTGGTCACGGTTATTTTTAACAATGATGTCGGGATTGATATGATTGAAAACCAGGATAGTTCGCACATGATAAATACTGTCTTTACACCCAGAGCAAGAATAAAAAATTACGGAAGTTTAACGCAGACGAATTTCACGGTGACCTGTTCTATCATCAATACGAATGGAACTTTAAGATATACCAATACACAAAGCGTCAACTCGCTATCTTTCAATGACACAATCCAGATTAGTTTTAACAACTGGACGCCGACCGTAATTGAACGATGCGTAGTGAAAATACAAACCAATCTTAATAATGATGAATATCCGGATAACAATTATCTAGTAAAAATGGTTTCGATGCATTCGACTTTTCAAGTGCAAATCGGCAATGCAACTTCTAA
>CAZXRM010000134.1:0-4578 GCA_964642595.1 uncultured bacterium | reverse complement strand
GGTTTTATCTCAGCCCCGCAAAATGCCAAAACCTTTTACGAACAACAGCAGATATTTTTCAATCTTCGACCGGTACGCAATCGCACGGTTGTCAAAGCAATCTATGAAGGATACTCTGGAACCCTAATGGGTAAAAATCCTAACTTTGTTGTATTTCTTGAAACCACGCCACAAAATCTTGATGTCAATATCCATCCGACCAAAAACGAAGTGCGGTTTATTGATGAGCGGTTTTTGTTTGATTTTGTCTCTGAGGCAATACGCAAAACATTGGGTGTTCAAAAGCGGACCGAAATCAGTGAGGAGACCGCTCTGTTCCAGCAGAGTTTTATTGATAATGAAAATCAAATGCAGGGATTCTGGCAATTGCATAATTCCTATATCTTTGCTCAAGTTCAAACTGGTTATTGTATCATTGACCAACATGCCGCTGCGGAACGGATAATCTTTGAAGATATAATCAAAAAAGATGAGAAAGTTAATACTCAGGGCTTGCTCTTTCCGATTATCATCGAGCTCTCACCTGAAGAATTTACAATCTACGAAGAAATCAAAGAAACTCTTGCCGTGCTTGGCATTGAAACCAAAGTGTTCAGCGGTCACAGTGTCGTCTGCGAAACATTGCCGGCAAGTGCAACCTTGACCAAGCAAGATATCAAAGATTTTTTCCTGGAATTAACTAAAATTGACAAAGAGCAATTATCTCATAAAGAAGAAATCGCTAAGCAGATTGCCTGCAAAGGTGCAGTCAAAGCCAATCAAAGATTGTCTCAGCCCGAAATGGAAGCGCTGATAAATAAACTCTTTGCCTGTAAAGACCCGTATTTCTGCCCGCACGGACGCCCAACCATCATCAAAATGACCCGAGAAGAACTAGATAAGAAGTTTGGAAGATAAAATAATAATTTATAAATCCTAATGCCTAAATCCTAAACAATATCTAATGTTAAAAATCCAAAATATGAAAAGCTCTTTGTGTTGTCATTCTGAGCGCAGCGAAGAATCTAATTATAACATTCGAATTTGGAATTTGTTTAGGATTTCGTGCTTCGAATTTCGAATTTAATAACATCAACAATAAATGGCTCATAATATATTCACTTTGGTTGGTCCAACCGGTGTTGGTAAAACCGACATCGCAATCAAACTCGCTCAAGAATACAATGTAGATATTATCTCAGCCGATTCCCGCCAGATTTATAAGTATATGGATATCGGCACTGCTAAACCAAATTTAGCGAGAAGCGTTCAGCGGTTAGCGGTCAGCGGTGTTCGATTTCATCTTGTTGATATAATTACTCCGGATATTTTATATTCTGCCGCAGACTTTGCTCAAGATTGTAAAAAAGTAATAAATGAACTAATTCAACAAAAGAAAAGTTTTATATTAGTTGGCGGCTCGGGCTTATATCTAAAAGCATTATTTAAACCGTTCTTTTCTGCCCCCCCACGCGATTTAACTTTAAGAAAAAGACTGGAAAAAGATGATTTAGACAAACTGTATGCAAGATTACAATTGATTGACCTTAATTCTGCCCAGCGTATAAAACCGCAAGACCGCCAAAGAATCATCCGTGCTCTAGAAATATACGAACAGACCTGTAAACCAATGTCAGAAAAAATAAAAGAACAATCCGACTCATCTGAATTTATACCTTTTTATATTGGACTTACTCTTCCCAGAAAAATCCTCAATGAAAAAATTAACCAGCGGTTTGATAAGATGATTGAAGATGGATTAGTCAATGAAGTTAAGTATCTGATGAAATTAGGTTATACCAAAGAACACAACGCATTAAACGGCATCGGCTATGCCGAAATAATCAGATACTTAGACGGTGAATTATCCTTAATGCAGGCGATTGACTCGGCAAAGACCCGCTCCCGTCAGTATGCTAAGCGCCAGATGACCTGGTTCAAAAAGCTTGAAAATGTAAATTGGGTTGATGCTTCAGTGATTGATAAAGTTAAAGAAAAAGTTAGTTGTTATTACCAGCAATTCCTTAAGCTCGATTAAATTTATTATATTATTTCCTAAATTGTTTTATAAGTTCGATAAAAATTGAAAATTGTTTATCATTGAACGAGTCATCGGCAATCCTGACTCGCGATCCTTTAAATAAAGTCACGCCTGGGGCTCGGTACATTTGACCACCGGTCAGAATTGTTACGATTCTGCGGTTAACTTTCTTGAAGAAATTAATATCTGTAATTTGCGATGCTTCGATTCGTTCTAACCTTTTTTGGGGTCCTCGATATAAATTTATGCCTTGAGTGTCAACTTCGATGACCCTTATCCCCTTCTTTTTCCAGACAAGATAGTCGCCAATCATATAAATTAAAATGACACATATTGCGAAAACAAACAGACCAAATGTATATATGTGACGAAAAAAGAGCAGGAGAAATACTAAAATAACACCAAAGAAAACGGCAAAGCAATTTACAATTTGCAATGATTTTGCTGACGCTTCCATCCGAAAAATTCCGCTGCCTTCAATTACTTGGTCATCTGAAATAGCCTCGATTATCTGATATTTATAGGGAGGATACTTTTTCTTCATTTCTTCAAGATAAGCGTCTTTAGTTTTTTGAATATCATTTTTAAACAATGACGACATTGCGGTCAGGTCAAAATCAACCCGTTTGACAATCTCACCGGTGGTCAAATCTTTTACTTCAAGATGTATATTATTCATCTATATTTATATTATTTATCAAATTTGCATTTAAGTCAACCGAAATTTTTTAAATTCATTTATCGAAATCAAAATTATTCTATTCTTAATTATTTTAAAGATAATTATAAGTTTTGCGATAAGTTATCAAACAAGATTATGGCAATCGAGGTATAATATTTACCAGTAAGTTCAGTATTACTCTTGACGAAAATAGATTTATCAGTTATATTATTCAATCGTGAAAAAAATCAAAATCGTTGGATTAGGCGTTGGTCTCCCCGAGAAAGTATTGACTAATTTTGACTTGGAAAAAATGGTTGACACTTCGGACCAATGGATTACCGAACGCACCGGTGTAAAGGAACGGCACATTGCCGATGAGAAAACCGCTACTTCGGATTTAGTTATCGCTGCAACCAAACAAGCATTGCAACACGCTGGTCTCAAAGCGACTGATATTGATACTTTCATCGTCGGCACTTCGACGCCCGATACAGTTTATCCGTCAACCGCTTGTTGGGTCCAAAAAGGACTTAATATTGCTGGTGCTGCAGCATTTGATATCAGTGCCGGCTGCTGCGGATTTTTATATGCCTTGATGATTGCATCTAATTTAGTTGCCTGCGGTTTATCTAAAAAAGCGCTGGTCGCCGGTGGTGAAGTTATGTCAAAAGTCGTGAACTGGCAGGACCGCTCGACTTGTGTTCTTTTTGGCGATGGTGCAGGTGCCTGCATTATCGTACCGACCGACGAAGACCGTGGAATGATAACTGCTAATTGGGGTGCGGACGGAAATCTTGCTGATTTATTATACCAACCAGCCGGCGGAACCCGAATTCCCGCAACCTGTGAATCGGTTGAAAAGAAATTGCATACGGTTCATATGGCCGGCAACGAGGTTTTCAAAAATGCGGTAAGAGAAATGGAAACCGCAACCCTGACTGCGCTGAAAGACGCCAATATGACTGCCAACGATATTGATATTTTTATCCCGCATCAGGCAAACACCCGAATTATCGAAGCAACTATCAAACGGGCAAAAATCCCCTGGGAAAAAACTTATATGGTAATTCATAAATACGGTAATATGTCAGCGGCAACGATTCCGATTGCATTATACGATGCTTATCAAGAAGGAAAAATCAAAGACGGAACTAAAATTTTATTTGCTGCCTTTGGTACTGGCTTTACCTGGGCAGCATCAATCCTTAAATGGTAAAAAAATGCCACAGAGACACAGAGCACACAGAGAAAATTTTCGTGCTTTCGTGCTTTCGTGGTAAAAAATAAGATTATGACAGAAATCAGATTTCATGGAAGAGGCGGACAAGGTGCGGTTATCGCATCCGAAATTTTAGCCTCAGCACTCTTTGCCGAAGGTAAATATGTCCAGACCTTCCCGGAGTTTGGCGTCGAACGGCGCGGTGCTCCGGTTCAGGCATTTTTACGGTTTGATGACAAACCGATACTTTTGCGATGCAAAGTGTATAATCCAGACCACATTATCGTTTTAGACCCGGTCTTAATCAAGACTGTGAATATCACGCAGGGTTTAAAACCGGGCGGATGGGTTTTACTTAATTCGACTCGGGTTCCGAATAACGCAAATTTCGAAAAATACAAACTGGCAATAGTTGATGCAACCAGTATTGCAATAAAATACCGTCTGGGTGCAAAAACCGCTCCGATCGTCAATACTGCGATTCTCGGAGCGTTCGTTAAAATCTCAGGTCTAGCTGCACTTGACCACATCTATGATGGAATCAAAGAATATGTTCCGGTAAAAATACAGGAAAATATCCAGGCAACAAAGGAAGCTTATGAAATGGTTAGAAAAGTATAAACCACCCGTACCAGTATTACAAAAAGAATCCGACTATCCCAATTGGGCAATCTC
>CAZXRM010000133.1:0-4604 GCA_964642595.1 uncultured bacterium | reverse complement strand
GTATAAATATACCCGCTTATTCGTCAAGTCATCTCTCATAATACTTATCCTATTGATTTTTGTTTTTTTCTAATGTATTATTTTAAATATTTTAAAAATAATCATGATGAATAATAAAAATAATTTTTTTGTCCGAAAGGAGCAAGCGTGGATATAATTGTCTGTTTAAAAATGGTGCCGGATATATCCGAGACCGAAGTCAGAGTTGATAGTACGGAAAAAGATATTCTAAAAGTCCGTCTTGCTTATACCACTAATGAAGCAGATAATTACGCATTGGAAACTGCTTTACTATTAAAAGAAAAATTCGGTGGCACGGTTACTTTAATATCGGTCGGCCCGCAAAAGGTTGATGAAGTACTCAAGATGGGACTTGCCAAAGGTGCGGACCGTGCAATCCGTCTTACCGATGATTTATTCGAAAAAGGTGATGCCTGGACCACTGCTTATGTACTTTCTCTGGCAATCGCCAAGAATAAGTTTGACTTAATTCTGACCGGATGTATTGCGACCGATGACGGCAATTCGCAAATTGGTCCGATGCTTGCCGCCCTGCTTAAAATTCCATCGGCTGCTTATGTCAATAAAGTTGAAGTTATCGAGAACACGAAAGCAAAAATTGACCGCGAATTAGAAGGTGGTGTTTTAGAACGCAAAGAAATATCGCTACCCGCAGTGCTCACTATTCAAACCGGAATAAACACACCTCGCTATGCTTCAATCATTGGCATTAAACGCGCTGCTTCAAAACCGCTCGATATCTTTGATTCAGCCAAATTAAGTATTGACTCAAAATCATTGGAAGCACTTACCGAATTACAGCGCCTGTATGTTCCCAAAGTCGAAGCCAAAGCCCAATTTTTACAGGGTAGTGATGATGAAATTGCCGCTAAGTTATCTGAGATCATCAAAGAAAAGGCGGGTCTATGATTGCTGTCCTAATCGAGCACAAACAAAATCAGATTAAAGACATCTCTTTTGAGATGCTAACGCTTGCGCACAAAATTGCCTCTGCCCAATCGCAGGAAATCACCGGTATTATTCTTAGTGACAATTGTTCACAATTTACTGACGCAATCAAAAATTATTGTCATAATCTAATTTGCTTTAATAACGAAAACTTTAAAGATTTCAATTCTCAACTTTATCTACCCGCTCTTTCGAAAATTATCACTGAGATGAATCCAACCTTGACTATGATTGGTCATACTGGTTTTGGCACTGACTTAGCACCTTATCTGGCAACCAAATTGTCAATGCCCTTGATGACTGACATCTTCGATGTTGAATTGTCATCTGACCGTCTGCTCATTCGCCGTCAGATGTATGGCGGTAAAATAACTGCTGAAATTATCAGTAAAAGACTGCCAGCCGTGATAACAGTTCGTGCCGGCTCGTTTGAAAAGATATTTGCTACGCAGTCAATCATACCTAATCTTAACGCCACCGTAACTAACCAGACATTTGATTTTGATTCGTCAATTTTACAGACATCAAAATTTATCGAATATGGTGAAGCCCCGTCAACGGGCATTGATATAACAAAATCCGATGTCTTAATTGCAGTTGGTCGCGGTATCAAAGAACAAAAGAATCTGGCAGTGATTGAACAATTTGCTAATGATGTTAACGGAACGCTTGCCTGCACGCGTCCGATTATCGATGCTGGCTGGCTGCCCAAAGACCGACAAGTCGGCTCATCCGGCAAAACGGTCAAACCAAAATTATATGTTGCGCTTGGCATCTCCGGTGCATTTCAGCACATCAGCGGAATGAAAGGTTCGGAAACAATTATTGCGGTTAACAAAGACCCGGAAGCACCGATTTTCTCGGTTGCCCATTATGGCGTGGTCGGCGACTTGTTGAAAGTAGTGCCACTCCTTGCCAATCGTATTAAGGAATTAAAAGGATAATATGCCAGTCTTAACCATTACCAAAGAAATAAGAGATGCAATCATCGAACTCGGCGGTACCGACGCTTATAAATGTTATCAGTGCGGAATGTGCACTGGTTTGTGTCCCTGGTACCAAATTAGCAAGGTAGAATTTTTAGTCAACCGTATCCCGCACAATGTCAAGCTCGGTAATGTGATGGCAACCGAAGAAAAACAAGCGATTGATAAAGAAGTTGAAGATATTTTCCGATGCGTTGGCTGCGACAATTGTCTCGAATACTGTCCGCGCGGTGTCAATATCGGTGATATTGTGCGGGCAATCCGTAGAATTCTAATAGATTACGATGCTTTGCCAAAAACTTTAAAGGATATTGCTACTAAAATTTATACTACCGGAAATCCACAGGGTGATGCACCGGAAAAAAGAAATAATTGGGCTCAGAAATATTCAATACCCATTTACACCCCGAACATGGAATATGCTTATTATGCTTGTTGCATACCTTCCTATGATAATCAGACCCGAAAAATTGCCGAAGCAACCGTAAAAATTCTCCAAGCCGCAAAAGTTTCATTTGGTCAGGTCAAAGAAGATGTCTGGTGCTGTTGTGAAGCGTTAAGAAACTTTGGTGCGGAAAAATACTTTCAAGATATTGCCAAAAACAATATATCGGCATTGACCAAAGCACAAGTTAAAAAAATGGTTGTCACATCCCCTCATTGCTATACGACCTATAAAAATGAATACCCAGAACTGGGCAGCACAATTGAAGTCATTCATACCGCACAACTTTTTTCTCAACTCATAACTAACCGTAAAATAAAACCGGTTAAACCAATCAGCAAAAAAGTCATTTATCACGACCCCTGCACTTTGGGTCGGCAAAATAATATCTACGATGAACCACGCTCGGTATTAAAATCAATTCCTGGTTTGGAATTACTCGAATTTGAGAACTTTAACCGAAAAGACAGCATTTGCTGCGGTGCCGGCAGCGGTGGTTTATGGCTTGAAAGAGAAAAAGGTCAAAGATTATCTGATATCCGGATACAACAAGCAGTCAATGCTGGTGCCGACATATTAGCCGTCGCCTGCCCATATTGTATGATAATGTTTGACGACAGTGTCAAAACAATGAATGTTAACTTAGAAATCAAAGATATATCTGAGTTGTTAGCCGAATCACTATAATTTTTATACCAATTATAACTTTTCTTTCAATATGTCGGTCTACCTGACTTTCTATGTTATCGTCCAGTCAAACCCGTAAGTAAGTCGGTCGGTTGTCCGCAGGATAACCCAGGGTATACCCCAGAGTTTAATTTCATTGATTATTCTCGCGATAATTAAACTGGTTGTTTGATAAATTACTAATCAGATAATACGAACTATAACTAAATAGATTATTTAATTTATAGCCCATAAAACAACCTGTAATCCGAAGGCAGTCGCTAATCATCAAAATAGAATTATTTTAAATTTATATTGGTAATAAAATAATAAATAAAAAGGGGGCGAAGTAACGCCCCCAGTTTTAGTCGTCACCCTGAACGAAGTGAAGGGTCGCAATCTATCTGAGATTCTTCGCTTCGCTCAGAATGACGTTTTCGCTGTTATTGCACAATCAATTTCACTTCAGAGATGTTGGTATTCGATTCGTATTTCACAAAGTAGATACCACAAGGAATTTCTAATTTCCGATTTCCAATTTCCAAAGAATAAGAACCGGCATTGCGATAATCGTTTACCAAAGTCTCGATTAAACGACCATTAGTATTATAGAGCTTGATAGAAATTCTGCCTGAGTTTATAACTGTATAGCGAATGGTTGTGTGTTTGGTAAATGGATTAGGTGAAACTTCCAATTTCGGTGTTAAGTTAGAGATTGCTTCGCTATTGCTCGCAATGACTCTCTGTGACATATTTGATATCTGATTTTTGATATTTGCTTTATCTGATGTCGTTGTATAGCACCAGAATTCCGGTGATTTGTTCCCTTTGAGCAACCAGATTTTACCGTCGGTATAGGTCATTGCTGCGCCTGCTTTAGGTACTGATTTCTTATGAAGATATGGAATTGGAGTGAGCACTGTCCACAGCCCGGGTGTTCCAGGAATGTATCGCCAGAATGAATTTGCTCCGCCGCCTTTAATTGCATATATTACATTATCGTCGGCAGCAGTTGCTCCGCCATCTTTAACTTTAAGTGCTTTCTTGTACTTACCCATCGAAGTATCAGGCAGCGGTAAATCTTCCAATCTATGCCATGTATCACCAGCCAAATCATACATATAGAATAAATTAAGTTTGTCACTGCCTTTTAGAGCATAAATCATACCGTTAAATATGACAATACTGCTTCCGTCTTTCCATGCTTTGGTATATGGACCTAAAGGTAATCTGCCAAGCGCGGTCCAGGGTGATGGACCTCCCGGAATATCTTGAGTCGGGTCATAGCAATAGAAATTATTAACTGACATATCTTTCTTTTGCGCACCAGCCAATAGATAAACTCGATCGCCATAATATCGAATTGAAGTCCCACCTTTGAGTCCGCTGACGGTCGGAATATACGCCTTGAGTTTCCATCCGATTAAAGTTTCACCCATTACGCCATACACCGTATCAATATAATAAGCCCAGAATTCTCGTGTTCCGTTTCCTTTGGTTGCATAGATTGTTTTGTCTCCGTCATAACAGAATGATGC
>CAZXRM010000132.1:3156-4636 GCA_964642595.1 uncultured bacterium | reverse complement strand
GTTATGATAATAGAAAATAAAAAACTAACTTCTAATTTCACTTTTCTTGATTTCTTAACTAATTTTGATTTTCTAACAACCAATTTCTTTTATTCGAATTATTTCGTGCTTATTGATTTTCGCTTCGCTCAATCTACGCTTCGCGTCCGTGCTTTCGTGGTAGAAATAACTTGACACCTTAACAATAAACCAATTATAATAATTAATAAATGCAGATAACGATTTTACTTTTGCTTTTGAATCTTTATAATCAGGGCTCGACTTTTCTTGTACCGCCGTTCAAGCACACGCTCGGTTTTTACCGCGCGTCAAAATTCTTTATTGATTTATATCTGGGTGATGATTTTAACCTGTCTGACCCAGAGGGTATTTGTGCGGTTAAGATGATTGAAGAAGACGACCCAACTCACGGAGGCGATGATGACGCACTGACTCTGTTTGCGGTGAATTCCGGCACGGGTCAGATTATGTACAATGTCAAACTGACAACTTTAAAAGCATTTGGTCGGATTGGCAAAGGTAATGGCGAATTTAACTCGCCATATGGTGTTGCCTGTAATCCGCAGGGTGAAGTTTATATTGCCGATGCCGGCAATAATCGGATTGTAAAATTAAGATACACTCAGGGTGTGCTGAAATTCGATAAAATTATTGCCGAGTCCTTAGGTGAACCAAAAGGTGTTGCGCTTGATTCCAAAAGAAATTTGTATGTCACGGATACAAAAAACTCCCGCATTATTATGTATGACTCAACCGGTCAAGAAGTTTATGCCTGGTCACGCGAACTATACCAGCCAACCGCGATTGCGGTTATTGACAAAGACGATAATTATAATTATCATTTAGAAGATTTTGTTATTGTGGTTGATAACGATTGCAAGCGGATTCAAAAGTTCAGCCGAAGCGGACAAGTATTGGCAAGCACTGATGCACGGATGATTGGCTTAACTAATGCTCAGTTTGCATATCTGGCAATTGATTATCACGCTAATATTTATGTAACCGATATGATAAATAATCAGATTCATAAATTTGACCGCAACTTGAACTATATCATTCCGATTGGTCGTAAAGGTTCAGGTGAAGTCGAATTTATCTCGCCGCGCGGTATCACAATCTGGAAACGGTTTGGTCAGGTTTTTGTCACTGAAGCCGGCGGCGGACAATATTATTGGCTTGGCACGGATGGTTATGTCATCGGCTGTTTTCCCAAATCATTAAGCACCGAAAAACCCGGTACAACTATTGCATTGTATTTAACCGAATTAACCGAAATCAAAATTGATATTTATGACAGCACCAATACTTTAGTCCGTTCTTTGGCACCTGAGCATTTTCAAACTCCGGGCGAAGCATTAATCGCTTGGGATGGGCGGGACAATAACGGAGATTTTATTTTACCGGGCGAATATTCAATCAAGACCAATCTTTTACCGACTTACAGCAACCCCAAACACTATTTCAAAAAAGAACTGGAAAC
>CAZXRM010000132.1:0-3056 GCA_964642595.1 uncultured bacterium | reverse complement strand
AGGTATGCCGGTGATTTTGAAAATATGGGTGCTTCAGCGCGGGCGTTTGGTTTAGGTGGTTCTTATGTTGCCTGTGCTTCTGACCCGTCTGCAATTTATTATAATCCCGGCTCATCAATTTTACTGGTCAATTCGCAGATTATCTTTTTACATTCGGAAAATTATACCGGCGGCATTGTTAAAAATAATTATCTCGCTTATGTCAAACCCCAGACCGAACAAGCGTATGGTATCGCGGTGTTGACCAACCGGATTCCGGACATCAAAATCACAAAACTGCCTTATCCTGATTTACCGCCCGGTGACACCAACCAACCGTACATTGACAAAATTGTCAGTGCATCTGACTGGATTATGTATCTGAATTATGCACGGATTCTTAATACCTATTTCAGTATTGGCGGTAATTTTAAAATTATCTACCGCTCGCTTGGCACTGGTTCGAGTTTTGGAATGGGCATTGACGCGGGCGCAATTTTTCAGATACAACCGGATTTCAAACTCGGTCTGAAAATTAATAACATAACGACATCTCCCCTGTTCTGGTCAAATACAACCCGAGAAATCATTTCACCACAAATCACTTTCGGCGCTGCTAAGATTTTTAATATAAATACTTCAGCAATCTTGCTCACATCTGATTTAGAATCTAATTTTGATAAATTCGAGATGAATACTAACCTGGGATTTGAATATTCGTATAAAAATACATTGGGATTACGGATTGGTTTGTATCATTTGAATCCGACTTTTGGTGTCGGTCTGATGTTCAGGCGGTTTTTTATTGACTATGCTTATCTCAGCCGGTATCACGAAGAGGATTTGGGTGCGAGCCAGAAATTCAGCGGAGGAATCAGATTTTGAATCCTGAAATATCAAGAAAAATTGTTCATCTTGTCGCGCTGCTGATTCCGATTCTGTATTACTTCCTGCCCAGAAATACCAGTCTTCTAATATTGACTTTATTCACGGCTGCTTTTTTGATTATTGATTTTGTCCGTTTGCAGGTCGGTACATTTAAGAAATTATTCTTATTATTATTTGGGCAGTTACTACGCCGAAAGGAATTGCACACATTGACCGGTGGCAGTTATTTACTGATTGCTTCGTTGGTTTCAATGCTCGTATTTTCTAAGTCGGTTTTTATTCCAGCTATGTTATTTTTGGTCGTCGGTGACACGGTTGCTGCTTTATTTGGTCTTCGATACGGACGAATCCGTATCTTTCGCAAAACTATTGCCGGCACATCGGCCTGCCTTATTAGTTGCCTTATCATTGCTTATATCGTATCAAAATTACCCAATGCCCGTCTGCCTTTGGGCATCGGTATTGTAGGTGCAGTTATTGCGACAATCGTCGAAGCATTACCGGTGGAAGTTAATGACAATGTCATTATTCCAATATCAACCGGCATTATAATGCAGATATTAAAATCAATTTATGTATAAAGAAAGGAGTAAGGATTTATGCGTAAAATAATAGCATCAATAATCCTCACTATAATAATAATCGGAGCAGGTTATGCAGTTGACCAGAGCTCTGCTGAACTTAACAATATTTACATTTTTTACAACCAGCAGAACTACGCAGCTGCCGAGCAGAACTTAATAAATCTGCTCTACAATAATCCTAACCAGCATTTCACTTATGCACTGGAACTTGGTGATTTCTATCTTGATAAAACAAACGATTACCCAAAAACCGAAAGTATTTACCAGTCGTTGGTCGAAAAATATCCCAAGCAAAAAAATATCGGGGACATCTATTATCGTCTTGGCGTATGTTATGAAAAACAGGAAAAATATCTTGAAGCCGCCCAGATGTACGAAATGGTCGCAACCAAATATCGCCAATCTCAGTATGCTCAGGACGGGCTTGATGCTATTGAACGGTGTTTTAAGAAAAATTATCAGGATTATGTGGCAAAAGTGAATGGATATCCAATCACCCGCATTGAATTCGATGACCGATTATTACAGAATCCTGGTGCTTATGAAAAGTTCGAAGACCGTCAAAAACTTCTCGATAATATGATTAATGACCGGATTATGTACAAAGAAGCACTGAACCGCGGTCTTGACCAAACTGCTGATTTTAAAAATCGGATTAACGACATCCGCAAAAATATAATGTTTAACCAGTGGTATCAAAAAGAAGTAATAAATCAGGTTAAAATAACCGAAAAAGATAAAAAAGCATACTTCAAGAAAAATAAAAAAGAATTTGTGATTCCAGAACAGGCATCAGCACGTGAAATATTAGTCAGAACCAAACAAGAAGCCGATTCTTTGTATACTTTAATTACCACTTATAATCTGCCATTTGATTCCGTCGCATCCGAAACTTCTTTGGCTCCGACCAAAAGTGCCGGCGGTGATTTAGGACTTTTCCGGCGCGGCACTCATCCCGAAGAAATGGAAAATGTCATATTCAAACTGAAGCCAAAACAAATCAGCAAACCTTTCTATTCTGAAACCAAAGGCGGTTATATGATTGTCAAACTCGAAGAATACCGTCCGAAAAAAGACCGTCCGTATCAGGATGTCTCGAATGAAATTGAAAATCGTCTGCGCAATGAACAGACCGAAAAAACCTTCAAAACCAAAACTGATGCTTTTAAAAAAGCGTCTATTGTTACGGTTGACGAGCAGGCGCTCCGAGAAAATCGTGATACACTGGCACTGGTTGACGGAGAAGTGATAACTCAACAAGCAATTAATGATATTATCGCAACCGTTCCGCCTTTTTACCGGACTGAACTTGAAACGCCGGAAGGCAAAAAGAGAATTCTTGATGATTTAGTAATGCAAAAAACCTGGCTTAAACAATTGGAAAAAGATAAATTCTGGTTATTAAATTCGGTATTTTCCCAACTAGATGCGACTAAAAATCAACTGCTCATCTCGGATTTGCGGAAAAATGAAGTGGCGGATAAAATCAATATATCTGAGACCGAATTACAGCAGGAATATAAGAAAAACCTGGCTGAATATAAAACTCCCAAGCAAATTCGCGCCCGTGAAATCACGGTTGCCAGTGAATCATTAGCCCAAGCA
>CAZXRM010000131.1:1274-4638 GCA_964642595.1 uncultured bacterium | reverse complement strand
TGGATTACCGATGCGTTGGATGGATTTATTGCCCGTCGTACAAATCAAGTCACTAACCTCGGCAAGCTCTTAGACCATCTGGTTGACAAAATCTGGGTGGGCACGATTCTGGTTACTTTGGTTTTAGTGAAAGATTTGCCAATCTGGATTGCCGGCGCAGTAATTATACGAGACCTGCTGATTGTGATTGGTAGTTCACTCGCAATGCAGAAAAAGAGCGTGGTTTATTCTTCTAATATCATCGGTAAAATCACCGGCTTTTTCTTTGCCGTGATGATGGTCAGTTATTTATTGGATTTTGCACAATCAATCCGAACAATTTTACTGATTATAGTCAGTGGTCTGATTCTAATATCTTTCTTTAATTATTTATATGTCTTTATAAGAACGATTAAAAGTCAAGTATAATGTCTAACAAATTCAAACCCGGTCCTTATAATTATTGCGATTACAGGTGCGAGAAATGCGACAACCAACAAATTTGCCGAGTTTATAAAGAACAAGAAGAACGAAATGTTCGACATTACATTAACAATAAAGACCCAAATGACATTAAAATTATTCTAAGCGACTTAAAGGAAATATTTGAAAAGACAAAATCCCTGCTTCAAGAAGATGCCCGTAAATATGGCGTCAATCTTGACGAGATGCCCTTAGAAGATGAGCCAGAAATAAATCCTTACGACTTTCCGGTTTACTGTATTGCTAATGAATACTATCAAAAATCTAAGGTTTTAATAAAAGATGTCGAAAAAATTGGGCTGCCAAAATCCGCTTGTGAGGATTTTGAAACTTTAATTTGGTATCACACTTTAATTTTGGCAAAAACCTATCGTTTAATATCGAATACAGAAAATGCTGATGATGAAGATTTGCAACAAATTGAAAAACAAGGAACTATTGCAGTTATAAATAAAGGAATTATGCTCTCGAAGGCAGCATTAAAAAACCTTTTAAACGACTTGCCTGACCACTTACACACAATATTAGAGTTATTACAAATTATAGACCGCTTGGAAACTTGTCTCAGAGTAGATTTTCTCTAAAATTCTACAATGCGTAATGTTATATATTATCAGTATTCCGGCTTTCTCGGGCACAACTAAAACATAAACTACTTAACTACAACCATTCTCTCAATCAGTCTTTTTTTGTCACCAACTTGTAGTCGCACAAAATAAATACCTGCGGATAAATTATTCGTCTTAAAATTAGCCGTGTAAATGCCCGGTTCTTTTTCCTCGTTCACAAAAGTTTTAATCATTCTACCACTTATATCATATAAAACAAGTGATACTCTAGTTTTAGCGGGCAAAGAATAATAAACAGCAGTTAGTGACTTTGCTGGATTGGGATAAATCTTGAGCGATAAGCGGAGTGCGGAAAGCGGTAAGCGACCTTGTTCGATGCCGACTGAATGGAATGTAAAAGTTCTGGTGTTTGACCAGCCGCTTCGATTTCCCCCGCTGTCAATCGCACAAACATGCCATTTATATGTAGAATCAACAAGCCACAATGAGGTCAGCGTGTCATTAATTATTGTGTCTAGGCAGGGTTCGACATAAGGAATTGCATAAACCTGCATCCTGTAACCCATAATTCCGCTTGGAATATCGTGCGCGCGCCTCCAGGCAAAAGTAATAATCGAGTCATTGATTATTACGCTGTCATTCGGCGTAGAGAGAATAGGAGTTGTCGGATAAATTGTATCAACACGGACTGTAAAAGATTCGGTCGAACGGCGGGAATTTCCCGCTCTATCAAAAGCAGTAACCCACCAGTGATGCAACCCCTGTGAAAAGTGTAATGGCAACCCTGAATACCAAACATCATTCATCCAGTCTCCACCAATTACCCACATCTTATTATCAAAAACCACGGATGCGTGTCCGTTTCGCGCTGACCAGCCCGCTGAAGTAGTTGCACAAACCCAGTTAATGCCATTCACGGAAAACCATACATCATTTCCAAATCCGCCAAGCAGCCACATTCTATTATCAAACACAACCGATGTATGGTTGCTTCGAATGCCCCAACCTGCTGAATCGGTTGCACAGGTCCAGCTTGCGCCGTCCAAAGAATACCAAACATCATTATTGCCGCCTCCGATAATCCAGATTTTATTATCAAATACAATTGATGTATGATAATATCTTGCTCCCCATTGCGCAGAAGCGGTTGCCTGAACCCAATTTATGCCGTCCAAAGAATACCAAACATCATTCAATTCATCATAATTGCTGTCATATCCGCCGAGCACCCAGATTTTATTGTCATAAACCACAGAAGAATGGCATGCTCTTTGTGCCCAGCTAGCAGAATCAGTCGCACAAGTCCAGCTTACGCCATCCGAAGAATACCAGACATCATTAAATACATTGTTATAATCTTCACCACCGATTACCCATATCTTACTGTCAAACACCACCGATTTATGATTGTATCTTGGCAACCAGCCCGCCGAAGAAGTTACTTCAATCCAATTTGTGCCGTCAATCGAACGCCAGACATCGTTTCTTACATCGTCTTCATCCTCGCCACCCAGCACCCAGATTTTATTATCAAACACAACCGAACTATGATAAGACCTTCCTGTCCATCCTGCGCTCATCGTTGCATTTGTCCAGTTTGTGCCGCCACCCGGCAGATAAGTAGAAATATAAGTATTCGCGGTTAGTGTCTCATTTGGATTGGCAATAGCAAATTGATAGTATGACAACCAGAAATTATCGCTTGCCGGTTCCCAGGAATAAGACGAATTTCTTCCTGCCCAGCCATAATTAGTTGGAGACAAAAGCGAGAATGTGCTTGGCGGCTCGGCATCAATTACAAAATATTCATCACTCATATCAAAACATAACACTTCATTGATGCTGTCCATAATCTCAACCTTAACCTGACACATATTTGAATTAATTATTGGCACTTGCCAGACATAAGTAGATTCGGTCGGTAGAACATTATCCGCAATCGTGTCCGAAAATGTTTGCCCGCCATCAATTGATAATAATAATTGGTGTTTAGAAAACCCTACTTGCGTGTAAGTCCGCCATTTTATTAATTTATTGCTCCCGCCTGCCCAATATTCATCGCCATTCGGCACCAAAAGAGTTAATGTTCTAATTGTAAATTCTCTGTCGCTTGAATCTTCTAAAACTATATCTCCGGTTGAGTCTTTCATTTGAATTTTTATTCGGCAGAATTCGGAATTAATCAATGGCACAGTCCAGTTAAATAAAGTATCAACCATTGTTAGATTGTCGGCAATTGTCTCAGGTTCGTTATAATCATGTGTAAATAACAAGCGGTAAAAAACCGCACCAGGATAGAATGTGCGCCATTGAATTGTCTGGCTCGCACCGCC
>CAZXRM010000131.1:0-1174 GCA_964642595.1 uncultured bacterium | reverse complement strand
ATCTTCTTGACCAATTTGCTGCGCTGGTTGCGCAAATCCAGTCAATCCCATCATTAGAATACCAGACATCATTTCTTCGTGATGTACCTGGACGTCCACCCAATACCCAGATTTTATTATTTAAGACAACTGCCGCAAAAAGATCCCTTGCTGTCCATGCTGCATTTGCGGTTGCACAAGTCCAGTTTATTCCGTCCGCAGAATACCAAACATCATTACGGTCCACTTCAGAAGCACTTGCCGCATTTCCGCCCATCACCCACATTTTATTATCAAACACAACTGAGCAATAATCATATCTTGCTGGCCAGTCCGCAGAAGCAGTTGCTTGCGTCCAATTAATGCCGTCGGTTGAATACCAAACATCGTTCTTGCGGGTACCGTCAGAGGCATTTCCGCCCATCACCCATATTTTATTGTCGAATACGACTGAAGTATGATTTCGTCTTCGCGACCATTGAGCGGATGAACATGCCCGAGTCCAATTAATGCCATCGACTGAATACCAAACATCGTTCTTGCGGCTCCCATCCGTGGCGTTTCCGCCTAAGACCCAAATTTTGTTATCGAAAACGACTGCGGTGTGATAATATCTTTTTGACCATCCTGCAGACTCGGTTGCGCATATCCAGTTGGCGCCATCAGACGAATACCAAACATCGTTTCTTCGGTCTTGTCCAGCACTCGATACATATCCACCTAACACCCAGATTTTATTATTAAATGCGACTGAAGCGTGACGCAGTCTTACCGCCCATCCAGCCGAATCCGTTGCACAAGTCCAATCCATCGAACCCTGCTGTGCAATCAAAAAAGCTGGCAAAATTAAGGAGATAATAGTTATTAAAAATATTGCCTTAAAATACTTCATAACACCCTCCGATAAAAGGACTTTATCCTTAACTTAAATATAACGCTCTATTATTTTTTGTCAATAGACAAGTAAAGTAATTGAATCTTTAGCAAACCCTGCTGTATGTTTTTCTGCATTACCTGAACCCTTTCCTGATATCTGACCTGATGATTGCTTTCATCTAATCTATGATTCGTCAAATTATGACCTGCTTGTGCTGAATTTACTTCTCGTATTACGCACATTAATAAACATAGATTTACCCGTCGATTTCGGCATTCAAAAACATGCATATTTAGAAGTTTTGATTGCTGTCCTTTT